>JANOCF010000178.1:0-2546 GCA_031412055.1 Holophagales bacterium
CCCGCAGGCGCGGCGCCACCGGCCTCGGCGGCGGACGACGCGGCGTCGGCCGTGCCCTTCTTGGCGGCCCGCTTGGAGCTCGTCTGGCGCTCCGCGGCAGCCTTCTTCTCGTCCAGGTTCCGCTTCTTGAGGCGCTCCTGCCGGCGTTGGCGCCGGCGCTTCAGTACACGATCTTTCTCTCTCATCGTCCCTCTTCTCCTGGTGCCGGGCCGTGTCTTCCGAGCTGCGCCCGGCCCTGTCAAGAAACCAGAGGATATCCTATCCCCTGTTCTCAAGGCCTATAAAGGAATATTGCCGTGCTTCTTGGGCGGCACGCTCGCCCGCTTGCTGCCCAGCTGGCGCAGCGCGCGCACGATCTCGGGCCGGGTCCGCCGCGGCTCCAGCACCGCGTCCACGAAGCCGCGCTCGGCCGCGATGTACGGGTTCGAGAACTTGGCCCGGTACTCGGCCACCTTCTCGGCCCGTACCCGGGGAGCGTCCGCGCCGGCCTCTTCCAGCTCCCGCCGGTAGAGGATGTTGACCGCGCCTTCCGGTCCCATCACCGCGATCTCCGCCGTGGGATAGGCGAAGTTGACGTCCGTGCGCAGGTGCTTGCTCGACATGACGCAGTAGGCGCCGCCGTAAGCCTTGCGCGTGATGACGGTGATCTTGGGCACCGTGGCCTCGGCATAGGCATAGAGCAGCTTCGCCCCGTGCTTGATGATGCCGCCGAACTCCTGCTGCGTGCCGGGCAGGAACCCGGGCACGTCCTCGAAGGTGACCAGCGGGATGTTGAAGGCGTCGCAGAAGCGCACGAAGCGCGCCCCCTTCAAGGAGGCGTCGATGTCCAGCACCCCGGCCAGGTAGGCGGGCTGGTTGGCCACGATGCCCACCGAGCGGTTGCCGAAGCGGGCGAAGCCGACCACGATGTTGCGCGCGTACTGGCCGTGGACCTCCAGGAACCGGCCGTCGTCGACCACCTGGGCGATGAGCTGCTTGATGTCGTACGGCTTGTTGGGGTCGGCGGGGACCAGGGTGTCCAGGACGTCGGACTCGCGGTTGGGATCGTCCTCGCTGCGGCCCGCCGGCGGCTCGTCCAGGTTGTTGCTCGGCAGGTAGGAGAGCAGGTCCCGGATGGCGGCCAGGCACGAGGCGTCGTTGGGCACGGTGAAGTGGCAGACGCCGCTCTTGGCCGCGTGGGTCAAGGCGCCGCCCAGCTCCTCCATGGTCACCTCTTCGTGGGTGACGGTCTTGATGACCTCCGGCCCGGTGACGAACATGTAGCTCGTCTCCTCCACCATGAGGATGAAGTCGGTGATGGCCGGGGAGTAGACCGCGCCGCCCGCGCACGGTCCCATGATCGCGCTGATCTGCGGCACGACGCCCGACGCCAGGGTGTTGCGCAGGAAGATGTCGGCGTAGCCGCCCAGCGAGGCGACCCCTTCCTGGATGCGGGCGCCGCCGGAGTCGTTGAGACCGATGACCGGCGCGCCGTTCTCGACCGCCAGGTCCATGATCTTGCAGATCTTCTCGGCGTTGGTCTCGGAGAGGGAGCCGCCGAAGACGGTGAAGTCCTGGGCGAAGACGTAGACCAGCCGGCCGTCGACCGTGCCGTAGCCGCAGACCACGCCGTCGCCCGGCACCTTCTGCTTCTCCATGCCGAAGTCGGTGCAGCGATGGGTGACGAGGGCGCCGACTTCGACGAAGGAGCCGGCGTCGAGCAGGAGGTCAACGCGCTCCCGGGCGGTGAGCTTGCCGGCGGCGTGCTGCTTGCGGATGCGCTCCTCGCCGCCGCCGCGCTCCGCCGCCGCGAGCCGGCTGCGCAGCTCGTCAAGGGCCTGGGTACGGGCTTGAGTCATAGGTGGCGGATCTTATATCAGGTGGGGATGGCCTGGGGTTTCAACCCCAGGCGCACTACAATCACCTCGATGCCTTTTTCCGAGCTGGACACCGCCGCCGTCGCCCGCACCCTCTCCCAGATTGCCGAGCAGCCCGACGACGTGGTCGATGCCTTCTTCGAGCGGCGCGAAGACGCCGAGCTGCCCCCCGAAGACGAAGGACCGGGCCTGCGGGTGCGCCGCGAAGAGGGGTTCGCCATCCGCCTGGCCCGCAACGGCCACACCTGGCTCGCCTCCCGCGACAACATCGAGGCCCGGCCGTTCGCCGAAGCGCTGCGCCAGGTGGCGCGCTCCATGCCGTCGGCCACCTATCCGGAGCCGGCCTTCCGCCTGCCGCCGTTCCAGGCCGACCCCCGCGAGGCGCCCGAGCTGCTGAGCATCCCCGAGCTCGTGGCCCGCGCCGTGCGGTCTCATCACGTGGGCTTCCCCACCCGCCTGACCGTCCGCCGGCACCGGCGGTGGATCCAGGTGGTCGGGCCGCGGCTCGTGGCCGGCCAGGAGCACGAGACCTTCTACAGCCTCCACGCGGAGTCGGTCTGGGGAAGCCACGGCTCCCTCCACCCGCGGCTGGATGCCGAGGCCATCGAGAGCTTCGCGTCCTCCCTCGTGGCCCTGTTCCGCGCCCGGGCAGCCTCTCCTCCCGAGCCGTTCCGGGGCGTGGCCGTGCTC
>JANOCF010000179.1:0-3071 GCA_031412055.1 Holophagales bacterium
AAGCGATCTGGCGCTCGAGGACCTCGCCGGCCAGCCACTCCCTCTGCCAGACTGCGAAGTCGGCATATTGGACGGGCAGCTCCGGCAGAGGCGAGGCCTCGCCCCTGCCGAACGCGCGGAAGAGGGCATGGACTTCCCGGACCAGCACCCCGATGGACCAGCCGTCCGCGATCACGTGGTGCAGGGTCACCAGCAGAAGGTGCTCGCGAGCGCCCAGCCGCAGCAGGGTGAGCCGCAGCAGCGGTCCGGTCTGGAGGTTGAACGAATGCAGCGACTCCGCGACCATCCGCTGTCGAGTCAGGGCCTCCCGCGTGTCCTCGGGCAGGCCCGAAAGGTCGACGACCGGCAGTTCCGGAAGCAGGTCGGGATGGATCACCTGGACCGGCTGGCCGTTGCGAGAGGAGAAGGTCGTGCGCAGCACCTCGTGGCGCCGAGCCACTTCGATGAAGACCTGCTCCAGCCGGGGCACGGAGAGATCTCCGATCAGGCGCACCCCGGCCGGCACGTTGTAGCCGGGGTTGCCCGGCTCCATCTGGTCGATGAACCAGAGACGCTGCTGGGCGAAGGAGAGCGGGAGGTCGCGGCTCCGGGGCACGGGCACCAACGGCGGTTCCTGGAGCCGCTCTCCCTGGAGCTCGGCCCGCGCCGCCCGGGCCAGCCCGGCCACCGTGGGCTCCTCGAACAGCGACCGGAGCGGCAGCTCGACGCCCAGGGCACCACGGATGCGCGACACCACCTGGGTGGCGAGCAGCGAGTGGCCACCAAGGGCGAAGAAGTCGTCCTGGACGCCCACGCGCTCGCGCCCCAGTACCTCGGCCCAGATCCCGGCCAGCAGCTCCTCGATAGGATCGGCTGGATCGGACGACGCCGCGGAGGGCTCCGATTCCTCCCTGTCCACCTCCTCGGGGGCCGGCAGCGCCCTGCGGTCGAGCTTGCCGTTCTCCGTCAGCGGCATCGCGGGTAGGGCCACGAAGGCCGAGGGCAGCATGTAGTCCGGGAGCCGCTGCTGGAGCCACGTCCGCAGGTCTTCGCCCGTCGCCGAGCCCACCACGTAGGCCACGAGCCGGGTCTCGGCCTCACGGCGGGCCACGACCGCGCAATGGGCCACGTCCGGGTGGCCGGCCAGGACGGCCTCGATCTCTCCGGGCTCGATGCGGAAGCCGCGGATTTTCACTTGGTGGTCTAGCCGGCCCAGGTACTCGACCGGTCCCTGCGGCCGCCGCCGCACCAGGTCGCCGGTGCGGTAGAGGCGTTGGCCCGGTCCCCACGGGCTCGGCACGAAGCGCTCCGCGGTCAGCTCCGGCCGGTTCCAGTAGCCCCAGGCCAGGCCGTCGCCGCCGATGAAGAGCTCGCCCTCGACCTCCGCCGGGACCGGGAGGCCTTGCCGGTCTAGTACGTGGAGAGAGGTGTTGGAGAGCGGGAGCCCGATCGGGACGTTGGTGGCTTCCGGCGGCACCTCGCGGATCGGGTGCCAGGCCGCGAAGGTCGTGCTCTCCGTGGGGCCGTAGCCGTTGAGCAGGCGGTGCGGCGGGCGGTCGCCCAGGACGGTGCGGGCCGCCACCGGGTCCACGGCCTCGCCTCCTACCAGGAGCTCGCTCATCCCCGCGAAGGCGCCGGGCGCCTCCCGCGACATACGGGTAAACAGCGCCGACGTCAGGAACATGGTGGAGACCCGCTGCTCGCGCAGCCATGTGGCGAAGTGCGCGGGCGAGAGCACCACCTCCCGGGGTATCACCACCGCGGCGGCACCGGTGAGCAGGGCACCCCAGATCTCATAGGTCGCCGCGTCGAAGCTGATGTTGGCCACGTGGCCGGTGCGGTCGCCCGGGCCCAGGCTCACATAGTTGGTGTCGCGCACCAGCCGCACGATGGCCCGGTGCGGCACGGCCACACCTTTGGGCCGGCCGGTCGAGCCCGAGGTGTAGATCACGTAGGCGCACGCCTCGGCGGGCACGCGGACCGGCAGGGGAGCGGCGCCACGGGCGGCTATGGCCTCCTGGTCCCGGTCCAGGCAGACATGGCGCCCGAGGAAGGCCGTGCGCTCGCGGGTGGAGCCGTGCACCAGCAGGACCTTGCAGCCCGTGTCCTCGACCATGAAGGCCAGCCGTTCGGCCGGATACCCGGGGTCCAGCGGCACGTAGGCGCCCCCGGCCTTGACGATGGCGAGCACTGCCACCAGCAGGTCGGCCGAGCGGTCCATGGCCACGCCGACCCGCGCGCCCGGCTTGATCTCCAAGTGGCGGGCCAGGCGGTTCGAGGCCTCGTCCAGGCGGCGGTAGGTCCAAACCTCGCCGTCCTCGGTGAACACCGCGGGCGTCTCCGGCTGCGCGCCTGCTACGGCTGCGAACAGCTCCGGCAGGCTGGCCTCGCGCGGGTATGCGGTCCGCGTGTCGTTCCACTCGACGAGGAGCTGGTGGCTCTCCCCTTCGAGCAGCAGCGGCACCTCTTCGACCCGCCGCTCCGGGTTCGCGGCGAAGGTCTGCAGCACGCCGGCGAGCCGCTCCAGCACCCGGGCCGCCGCGGCGTCGTGGAACCGGCCGGTGTCGTGGATCAGCTCCAGCGACAGCTCGGCGCCGGGGATGACCACCACGTTCAGCGGGTAGCTGGTCTGCTCGGTGGTGGTCACGCGCGAGATGGCGAGGTCCGAGAGAGCCATGCTGTCGTCCAGCGGATAGCTCTCCAGCACCAGGATGTTGTCGAACAGCGCGGCGCCGGCCGGCAGCTCGCTCCAGGTCTGAACCTCAAAGAGCGGAGCGTGCTCGAAGCGCCGGGCCTCGGACTGCCGCTCCTGGAGCTCGGCAAGCCAGGGTAGCAAGGGGCTCTCGCGGTCCACTGCCACTCGCACCGGCAGGGTGTTGATGAACAGGCCGACGATCGAGTCGGCGCCCGGCAGGTCCCCAGGGCGGCCCGCTACGGTGCCGCCGAAGACCACCACATCGGCGCCGGTCGCCTGGGCGACCACGAGCGCCCAGGCCCCCTGGAGCAGTGTGTTGAGTGTCAGGCGATGCCGCCGCGCCACCTCTTTGAGCGCTGCGGTCGTCTCCGCCGACTCGCCGCCGTGGACGACGACC
>JANOCF010000180.1:0-1817 GCA_031412055.1 Holophagales bacterium
CACGGGCAAGAGCCGCCGGGGTCTGGATCACTCTCTCGAGCAGGCGGGCCTGCGGGAGCTATTCCACTCCACGCGAACCGCCGACGAGGCCTTTTCCAAGCCGCATCCCCGGATGCTTCTCGACATCCTGAACGATCTGGGGGTGAAGCCGGGCGAGGCGGTGATGATCGGCGACACCACCTTCGACCTGGAGATGGCCCGCAACGCCGGCACCGCTGGAGTCGGGGTCTGTACCGGCTCGCACTGCCGGGAGGAGCTTCAGGAGCTGGAGCCCCTGGTCTGTCTGGAGAGGGTTGCGGATCTGCCGGCCTGGCTGGCGAGGGGCGCAGCAGGCTGCGCCCCTGCATCCTGACTCGATCTATCCCTTCTTCTTCCAATCGGCGAGGCTGGTCTCCAGATCCGTGACCTGCTGGGCCGGAGGCGGCTGCGTGGCGGCCTTGGCAGCGGCCAGGGCCTTCTCACCCCAGGTCACCGCGCCCTTGTAGTCGTTCTTCTTCGCAAGCAGCTGAGCCTTGGCGCGCTGGTTGCCGAAGCCGGCCTCCAGGGCGATGGAGGCGTCCAGCCAGCGGGAAGCCTCGTCCAGGCAGCTGTTGCTCTGAATGCAGTAGTTGGCGGCCTGGACGAAGCTCTGCGGGCGGAAGACGTTCTTCACCGAGTCCGTCGCCAGCTTCGTCGTATCCGTTTCGATGGTGAACGGCACCCGGAGCTTCTCCCAGTGCAGCACGACCTTGGCCGAGGTGTCGGTCACGTCCTCGAAGTCGAAGCCCATGCGCTCGCGGAACTCGGCGGGCGCGGGCTTGATCGGGGCGCGGAGCGCGTCGTGTTCGGGCTTGTAGTTGAAGGCGCCCCAGAGCTCCGCGTCCGTGCGGAGAATGAGCGTCCACTCGTTCTGCGTGGGGATGGTCTGGACGCCGTAGGTGCCGGCGGGCAGCTCCTTGCCTTCGACCTTGACCGGGGTGCTGAAGGTGATGGTCGTGTTCTCGTTGGCGCCGGTGCGCCAGACCTGGCCGTAGGGCACGAGCTCGCCCCAGACCTTCCGGTTCTTGACCCCGGGACGGCTGTAGTGGATGGTCACCTCGGTGACCCCGACGGTCTGCATGACGCTGGCCGTGGGGCTCGGGCGCGGCAGGTTGAGCTGCTGGGCGTTGGCGACATTCGCGCTGGCTGCGATCAGCAGGCAGGCGGCGAGGGCGCTGGCGTGAAGGCTTAGCCTTTTCATGATGGTGCTCCTCCGTGAGCGAAGAGGTTACGTCTGAAAATCGAGTCCGAAATGTACCAGACCTGGCAACGGCACGCTCAGCTTCCGTAGCCTCCATCCGCTCCGACCGGCTCCGCGATCCGCTGCCCGGCTCGCCCGGCCGACGCCTCCGACTCCCTGCGTGCCCTCTCCGCGTCCCAGGCTCCGGGCGGCTCGGCCCAGCCGTGGAGGTTCCGGATCACCAGGTCCGCCAGGAACCGCACGTGGTCGGGCCGGTCGTTGAGCGCGGGGATGTAGCGGTAGCGCTCGCCGCCCGCGTGGAGGAAGATCTCGCGATTCTGCTCGTCGATCTCCTCGATGGTCTCCAGGCAGTCGGCGGAGAAGCCGGGACAGATCACGTCCAGGCTGCGCACGCCCGACTTCGCCATGCCCTGCATGGTCTTGTCGGTGTACGGCTTGAGCCACTCCTCCTTGCCGAAGAGCGACTGGAAGGAGACCACGTAGCGGTCGCGGGGCAGCCCGAGATCCTCGGCGACGAGGCGGGCCGTCTTGTGGCAGTGACAGAAGTAGGGGTCGCCCGCCTCGAAGTAGCGCTGCGGGATGCCGTGGAAGGAGAACA
>JANOCF010000181.1:0-2428 GCA_031412055.1 Holophagales bacterium
GCCGGAGTCCGGGACCGAGCTGACGATCCTCCGCCCGGTCGCCGTGCTGGCCCCTGACGGGCCTGACTATCTGAACCGTCTGCTGCGCGGCAAGGTGGCGTTCACCCTGGCGGGCCACGAGCCATCGATCCAGCTCCTGAGCCTGGAGGAACTGGTAGAAGCGGTGGCGCGCGCGGTGGAGCAGGGCAGGCGGGGAATCTACCACGTGGCGCCGGACGGCGTGGTTCCGCTCCGCGCCGCCCTGCGGCGTGCCGGGGTTCGCCGGGTACCGGTTCCATATACCGTGCAGCGGCTGGCACGGTCCGCCGCCGCCCGCATAGGCGTGGCCGCCGATCCGATCGACCAGCTCGACGTCATCCGCTACTCCTCGACAGTTTCGGGCCGGAAGATCCGGGACGAGCTGGGCTTCGAGCCCCGGCCGAAGGAAGAGCCCGGGTTCGATCCTTACGGGATGGACAAGAGCTACATCAGCGCCTACGGCCGGACGCTCTTCCACTTTCTCCACCGGTACTACTGGCGAATCGAGACCCGTGGCCTGGAGCATGTTCCGCGCCAGGGACGGGCGATGCTGGTGGGCATACACCGGGGCTTTCAGCCCTGGGACGGCGTAATGGCTTTGCACACGATCGTGACGGAGATGGGGCGCTACCCGCGTTTCCTGATCCATCCTGCCCTCATCAAGTTCCCGTTCCTGGCCAACTACATGACCAAGCTGGGCGGCATCGTCGCGTGCCAGGAGAACGCGGAGTGGGTGCTCGGCCGCGACGAGCTGTTGGGCTTCTTCCCGGAGGGGATCCGCGGGGCGTTCTCGATGTACCGGGACGCATACAAGTTGAAGAAGTTCGGGCGCGACGAGTTCGTGCGCATGGCGTTGCGCAACCGGGCACCGATCGTCCCTTTCGTGACCCTGGGAAGCGCCGAGAGCCTGCCGATTCTTGGCAAGATCGAGTGGCGCTGGTGGAAGAAGCACACGGAGTGGCCGTTCCTGCCGATCTCACCCCTCTTCGGGGTGCCGCTGCCGTCGAAGTGGCACGTGCGCTTCCTGGAGCCGATCCCGATCCACCTTCGCCATCCGTCCGAGGCGGCGGACGATCCGGCGGTCGTGCGGGAGATCAGTGGCGATGTCCGCAGCCGGATGGAGGAGGCGCTCCAGGACATGCTCGGCAAGCGGAAGTCGATCTTCTGGGGCTCGATCTTTGAGATTCCGCAGCCATGACGCTAACGGTAACCCATCCGTCTCTTGACGCTCTCGATCGCTTCGTCGTTGCCCTCGACGCTGAGCTTGCTCAGGTCTTCCCCCCGGCCGGGCGGGTAACAGCTCTCGTGGTACATGGGGAAGCACTCGGTGCGGAGATGGCCCAGGGTCTGATGACCACGGCGCACCGCCCGCTCGTGGCGAAGCGCTGCGATATCGATCGGCGCCACCACGATCTTCTCCCCGGGACCGGGATCGGCCTGGGCGAGGATACGGCCCTCGAAGTCCACGACCATGCTGCCTCCGGGCCAGGAAAACGGAGGATAGTGCGAGAGGCTCGCCGCCTGGTTCGAGGCCACCACGTAGGACACGTTCTCCAGGGCGCGGCAGCGGTTGACCACCGTCCACCAGTCCATGGGCGGCGTGGCTCCCCAGGGGTCCATGTAGGCCGAGACGCGGATCAGCACCTCGGCTCCGTTCGCCGTGAGCTGCCGCAGCACCTCGGGGAAAAGCCAGTCATAGCAGATCGCCACCCCGAGGTTGCCGATCGGCGTCTTCGCCACCGGGAACAGTTCCTCCTGATAGTCCGGCAGGTCGTGCGGGCTGGCGTGCACCTCCCAGGGAATCCACGGGTTCACCTTGCGGTACTTGGTGAGGATCCCTTCCGGGCCGATCAGGCAGGTGGCGTTGAAGACCACGCCGGGATAGCGGTCGTCCCGCTCCAGGAAGGTCCCGGTCTGGATCCACACCCCGTACTCCTTCGCCTTGGCCGCATAGCGCTCGGTGTGCTCGTTGGGGATGGGAATCGCCAGCTTGTCCAGAAGCTCGCCGGCCGTCGGATAGACCGGGGCCGCGTGGGCGAACTCCGGGAACACGACCAGCTTGACGGGCAGAAAGGGCGCGTAGCCTTCCACCGCCTGCGTGATCATCGCGAGCATCCGGTCGGTGTGGCGCTTGATCCCGGAGCGGCTCGCCGGGTTCGGAAAGTCGACCTGGCATGCCGCCGCCGCGTAGCGAAGCGTCTGTTCGTCCATGCAAGCCCTCCTTTGCAGGCGCGGGCATTATGGCTCGGAGCCGCCCTGCGGAGACAATCGGAGACAATCGGAGACAATGATGAAGCCACTCGCAACCTTTTTTCTCCTGAGTCTCCTGAGCTTCCTGAGCCCGGCGAACGGCCTTGCGGCCTCCCTTCCACAGCTCGAAGCCGCGCTCGCCGCCGACCCGAACGACTTG
>JANOCF010000182.1:0-2071 GCA_031412055.1 Holophagales bacterium
CCGCAGCGACCAGGGCGCGGTGAGCAGCGTGAATCCCAGGAGGATGTTCGAGGCCGCGATGCTGAAGACGGCGACCAGATGGCCCCAGAAGAGCCATGCCCCGGCCCGCTGGAGACGAGTCGGAGGAGTAGGAACGGAGACCGGCGGCGGGTCAGGTGCTGGGTACAGGATCGCCGGCGCGTCCCACGGCGGAGGCGGGGAGCGCCTCCTCGATCAACATGATGGGGATATCCGAGACGATGGGATAGACGAGGCCGGAGGCGGCGCAGTAGAGCCCCTGCTCGACCACGGGCTCCTCGTCGCGGAAGTGCTCCCGGTACTTCTCCACCAGGGCCGGGCGGACATCCTGGGGCAGATCGATCAGCTCCAGATCGCCCTTGGACTTGGGACAAACGAGGATTTCCAGCAGCTCAGGGTCCACGGCCATGTCATCGCTCTCCTCTTCGGGGCGAGGATAGCACAGGGGTATTTTCATTAGGCGGGCGTCATCGCAGCCGGGCGCTGTACGCGAGGACCAGCGACTCTGCCCGGATGAGCGCCCTTCAGGCCAGGTTTTGCATTGGGGTTCGTGACTCCCGCTATCGATTAAGATACCGCCATGCGCCAGGGGAGCGAGAGCCGGCCGGAGATCTCTCTGGTGATCCCGGTCTACAACGAGGAAGAGAACCTGCCCGTCCTTGCCGCGGAGATCCGCGCGGCCTTGGAGCCGGTCGGCCGTCCCTACGAGGTGATCCTCGTGGACGACGGCAGCACCGACGCCACTCCCGAGGTCATGCGCCGGCTTGCCCGGGAGGATCCCCGGGTCCGCATCCTGCGCCAGCGCCGCAACAGCGGCCAGTCGGCGGCCCTGGACGCCGGGTTCCGCCATGCCCGGGGTGGCACTGTCGTCACCCTCGACGCCGACCTCCAGAACGATCCCGCCGACATCCCCCGCCTCCTGGACAGGATGGAAGGGTTCGACGTGGTGAGCGGGGTCCGCGCCCGGCGGCAGGACGACTGGGTGCGGCGGGTCTCTTCGAAGATCGCCAACCGTGTCCGCAACCGGGTCACCCACGAGTCCGTCACGGACGTGGGCTGCACGCTGCGCGCGATGCGCACCGAGTTCGTCCAGCGGATTCCGGTGTTCAACGGCATGCACCGCTTCCTCCCTACCCTGCTGCGGATGGAGGGAGCGCGCGTGACCGAGGTGCCGGTCAACCATCGGCCGAGGCTTCACGGGCAGCCCAAGTACAACATCCGCAACCGCGCCTTCCGGGCCCTGGTCGACCTGTTCGGGGTCCGCTGGATGCAGAAGCGCTGGATCGACCGGCGACTCGCCGAGGAGATCGACGTTTGGAACACGAATTCATCTGGAACGTCTGGACCGCCATCGGACTCCTCGGCCAGGCCTGCTTCTTCGGCCGCTTCTTCGTCCAGTGGATCGCCTCCGAACGAAAAGGGACCAGCGTAATCCCGACCGCCTTCTGGTTCTTCAGCCTGGCGGGCAGCTTCGTGCTCCTCGCCTACGGCATCCACCGCAAGGATCTGGTCATCATCATCGGCCAGCTCCCCGGGTTTCTCATCTACTCCCGGAACCTCTGGTTCATCTACAAGACCGGCCAACAGCTCGCCGAGCCGCAGCCTCCGGGCGCCGACCAGCCGTAACGGATTGACATTGCGCCGCGACCTGGCTCTCCTCGCGCTCCTCGGAGCCCTGCTGTTCCTCCCCGGGCTTGGCTCGCGGGACCTGTGGAACCCCGACGAGGCCCGCTACGCCGAGGTCGCCCGGGAGATGCATCTCTCCGGCTCGTACGCGGTCCCGCGGCTCAACGGCGATGTGTACACCCAGAAGCCGCCGCTCCTCTTCTGGCTGATCATCGCCTCCTCCTTCTTGACTGGCGGCGTTGGCGAAGTGTCCGCACGGCTCCCCTCGGCCCTGGCCGCGATCGGGGCGGCGCTGCTGGTCTTCCGCATCGGAGAGCGCCTGTTCAATCGGCGGGCGGCCTGGATCGCGGCCGGCGCCCTTGCCACCTGCGCCAAGATCCTCTGGCAGGGACGGTTCGGGCAGATCGACATGCTCCTCACCTTCCTG
>JANOCF010000183.1:0-3759 GCA_031412055.1 Holophagales bacterium
CCGTGCTGCTTCTCTTTGGCGGTCTCTTCTACTTCCGGCGGATGGAGAAGACCTTCGCGGACGTGGTGTGACATGAAACCTCTTTCGGACAACTGCCTGGTGATCGGCGAGGTGGCGCAGGCGCACGACGGCAGCCTGGGCACGGCGCACGCGTTCATCGATGCGATCGCCGCGGCGGGCGCGGACGCGGTCAAGTTTCAGACCCACATCGCCGCCGCGGAGAGCACGCCGGGCGAGCCGTGGCGGGTGCGCTTCAGTCCGCAGGACGAAACTCGCTACGAGTACTGGAAGCGGATGGAGCTCACCGAGGAGCAGTGGGCGGGGCTGAAGAACCATGCGGAGAAGCGCGGGCTGCTCTTCCTGAGCTCTCCGTTCTCCGTGGAAGCCGCGCTCCTGCTCGACCGGCTGGGCATGAAGGCGTGGAAGGTCGCGTCCGGCGAGGTGAGCAACCCGGTGCTGCTCGATTTCCTGCTCGCGACCGGCAAGCCGGTGCTGATGTCCACGGGCATGAGTCCGCTCGCGGAGATCGATGCTGTAGCCAAGCGCGTGATGGATCGAGGCGTGCCGCTCGCCGTGCTCCAGTGCACGACCGCGTACCCATGCCCGCCGGAGAAGATCGGGCTCAACCTGATCCCTTTCTTCCGCGAGCGCTACGGCTGCGCCGTAGGATTGTCGGACCATTCGGGCACGATCTATCCGGGGATTGGCGCGATGGTGCTCGGCGCCGAGGTGCTGGAGGTCCACGTCACGCTGAGCCGCGAGGCGTTCGGACCGGACGTGCCCGCTTCGCTCACCACGCCCGAGCTGCGGCAGCTCGTGGACGGGGTCCGTTTTCTCGAAAAGGCGATGGCGAGCCCGGTGGACAAGGACGGCATGGCGACCGAGATGGAGCCGCTGCGCCGCATGTTCACGAAGAGCGTGGTCGCCCGCGAGGACCTGCCCGAGGGCACGGTCCTTTCTCCAGAGCATCTGACGGTGAAGAAGCCCGGCGGGGGGATCCCGGCGTCGCGGATGACCGAGCTCATCGGCCGCCGGTTGCGGCGCGCCGTCAAGGCGGACGAGCCGCTGAAGTTCGAGGACTTATGAAGAGAAAGGTCTGCGTCGTGGTCACTGCCCGGCCGAGCTACAGCCGGATCAAGACGGCGCTTCGTGCCATCCAGGAGCATCCCGACCTGGAGCTGCAGCTCGTGGTCGCGGCCTCCGCCCTGCTCGACCGCTACGGCACGGCCGTGCGCACGATCGAGGAGGACGGCTTCCCGATCGCGGCGCGGGTCTACATGGTGATGGAGGGCGAAAACCTTGCAACCATGGCGAAGACCACGGGGCTCGGGCTGCTCGAGCTGGCTACGGTCTTCGACAACCTCAAACCGGACGTGGTTGTCACCGTGGCGGATCGCTACGAGACGCTGGCCACGGCGGTGGCCGCGTCCTACATGAACATTCCGTTGGCCCACGTGCAGGGCGGCGAGGTCACCGGCTCGATCGACGAGAAGGTGCGCCACGCGGTCACCAAGCTCGCGGACCTGCACCTGGTCTCGACCGACAAAGCCGCCGAGCGGGTGGTGCGCATGGGCGAGGAGCCCGCCAAGGTTTTCGTCACCGGCTGCCCGTCGATCGATCTGGCCGTCGAGGTGATGGAGAGCCCGGCGCTGTCGTTCGATCCATTCGAGAAGTACGGCGGCGTCGGCGCGTCGGTCGATCTCTTGGGCGGCTATCTGGTAGTCATGCAGCACTCGGTCACCACGGAGTACGAGCTGGCCCGCGAGCAGACCCTCGAAACCCTTCATGCGGTATCTGAAATTGGGGGCGAAACCGGGTTGCCCGCGCTCTGGTTCTGGCCCAACGTGGACGCGGGCTCGGACGGCACCTCCAACGCCATTCGCAGCTTCCGCGAGCTGCACAACCCGAAGAACATCCACTTCTTCAAGAACATGCAGCCCACGGACTTCCTCCGCCTGCTCTACAACTCGCGCTGCCTGGTGGGCAACTCCAGCGTCGGCATCCGCGAGTGCGCCTTCCTCGGCGTGCCGACCGTGAACATCGGCACCCGGCAGTCGGGGCGGGACCGCGGGAAGAACGTCCTCGACGCGGGCTATCGCCGCGAGGAGATCGCGGCGGCGATCCGCCAGCACCTACAGAGCGGGCGCTACGAGAGCGATCCGATCTATGGCCATGGGCAGGCCGGGGAGCGCATCGCGGAGCTTCTGGCCAGCTCGCCGCTCAGTATCGAGAAAAGGCTCACTTATTGATGCTGGTCGCGGTCAACTTTCACTACGTGCGGCCGACGTTCGACGATCCCTATCCGGGCATCCACGGGATCACTCCGGACGCGCTGCGCTCGCAGCTCGAGCTGCTCGGCCGGGCCGGTGAGCTCGTCGGTCCGGAGCAGGTGCGCGACGCCGTGCGTGGACGGGCGCCGCTGCCCGAGAGGTCGATCCTGGTCACGTTCGACGACGGGCTGCGCGAGCAGTTCGAGCACGCGCTGCCCGTGCTGCGCAGCCTCGATGTGCCGGCCCTGTTCTTCGTCAACACGGCGCCGCTCGCGGAAGGACGGGTCTCGACCGTGCACCAGATCCACCTTCTGCGCGCTGGACTGCCTCCCAATAGTGTGATCGATCTTCTCGATCGGAACGCGCGCGAGCAGGGCATCGCGCTGGACCTGGGGTCGCAGACGG
This sequence comes from Holophagales bacterium, assembly GCA_031412055.1. Classification (GTDB taxonomy): domain Bacteria; phylum Acidobacteriota; class Thermoanaerobaculia; order Multivoradales; family UBA5704; genus DATMER01. The sequence continues at coordinate 2,676 of JANOCF010000183.1, forward strand.
AGAGGGCGACGCTGCAATATCGCTACGATCCGCCGGAGGTGGCGCGGCTCAAGTACGTCCTGAACTTCCTGCTTCCGGTAGATGATCGCGACCGGCTCATCCAGGCCTGCTTCGAGGAGGCGTTTCCCGGACGCGAGGCGGAGATCAGCCGCGAGCTGTACATGGATTTCGATCAGCTCAAGGAGATCGCGGAGCTGATCGGTACGCATGCGCACGAGCACCTGCCCCTCGGTCGATTACCGCGTGGGCGAGCCGCCGAGCAGATCCGGATGTCGCTGGAGCTGCTCGAAGCCTGGACCGGAAGGAGGCCGTACGCGTTGAGCTACCCGTATGGCGGGCCGGACGCGTGCACGCCTGAGACGGGCGAGATCGCCCGGGGGCTGGGGCTGGACTTCTGCCTCACGATGGAGCGCACCGGCAACGCGGACCTCGGCCATCCGTTCCATCTCGGGCGCTTCGCGTGCAACGACCTGCCCGGAGGCTCCTCGCCGCTGTTCACCATCGAAGCGCTCTTTGGAGGCGTCCTGACATGCGGGTCGTGCTCCTGACGAGCGATCAGCGCCGGCATCGCTACGCGGCGCGGAGCCTCGCGGAGACGCTGGATCTTGTGGGGATTGTGAGCGAGCCGAAGCCCGCGTCGGTCCCTTCAGATGCCTCCGGAGACAACGTCGTGCGCCGGCATTTCCATGAGCGAAACGAGGCCGAGCACCGGCTGCTGGGCAAGCCTGATTTTCCCGACATCGAGAGATTGCCCGTGCCTGGCGGGGAGATCAACTCCGACGAGGTTTTCCGCTGGGTCGAGGAGCGCCGGCCCGACCTGCTGGTTCTGTACGGCACGCGGATCGTCAAGGACCCGTTGCTCTCCGCGTTCTCGGAGCGGATCGTGAACGTTCATCTCGGGCTCTCTCCTTACTATCGCGGGAGCGGCACGAACTTCTGGCCGCTGGTGCGCCGGCAGCCGGAGTGCGTGGGAGTGACGATGAGCAGTTGAAGTACCTGGAGTTGAGCGAACAGGATCGTCGTGCATCACAGCTGGCATACGCATCGCGCGTCCTCGCTGAGCTATCGTCGGAGGATCTGGACA
>JANOCF010000184.1:0-1758 GCA_031412055.1 Holophagales bacterium
CCGCAGGAGAAGGGCGGCCATGGGCTTGCCCACGATGGCGCTGCGTCCCACGATCACGGCGCGCTTTCCGGCGAGCGGGATGCCGTTGCGCTTCAGCAGCTCGATGACTCCGGATGGCGTGGCCGGGGCGAAGCCCGGCTCGTCCAGCCAGAGACGGCCGACGCTCACCGAGTGGAAGCCGTCCACGTCCTTGTCCGGCGAGACCCGCTCGAGGACGCGGCGCTCTCCGATCTGGCGGGGGAGTGGGAGCTGCACCAGGATGCCGTCGATGGCGTCGTCCCGGTTCAGGTCCTCGACGATCCCGATCAGCTCCTCCTCGGAGAGGCCGGCCGGCAGCCGCAGGGCGCGGCTGAGGATCCCCGCCTCGCCGCACGCCCGGATCTTGCTGCCGACGTAGACCTGCGAAGCCGGATCGTCGCCCACCAGGACGGCGGCAAGCCCGGGAGGGCGGAGTCCGGCCGCGACCAGCTCGCGCACGCCCGCGGCCACTCCGGAGCGCAGGTCGGCGGCGAGGGTCTTCCCTTCCAGGAGGACGGTCATGCCGGGCATGCCGGGATTGTTCCTTTGTAGAGGCACACGGTACCGCCGGAGAGCTCGTCCCAGGAGAGATCCGCGAATCCGGCGGCGGCCATGCGGTCGAGGAACTGCTGGCGCTGCGGGAACTCCAGCACCGAGTCCGGCAGGTAGTTGTAGGCCGAGCCGCGCGCCGAGATCAGCCGCCCGATCCAGGGGAGGAGGTGGCGGAAGTAGAAGAGGTAGAGCTGCCGGAGCCCCGGGAAACGGGGGATGGCGAACTCCAGGACCACCAGGCGTCCGCCGGGCCGCAGCACCGCCGCGAGCTGGCGCAGGGCCGCGTCGAGGTCCGACACGTTGCGCAGGCCGAACGAGACCGTGGCGCCGTCGAAGCGCTTCGCCCGGAAGGGAAGCGCCAGGGCGTCGGCCGCGAGCGGTGCGGGGCGGGCGGAGCCGATGCGTCGGAACTTGTGCCGGGCCAGGGCGAGCATGGGGATGCAGAAGTCCGCGGCCGCGACCCGGGCGCCGCGCTTGCGCAGAGCGACCGACTGATCGCCGGTGCCGCAGCAGAGATCGAGCGCCTCGGCCCCCTCGGGGAGATCGATGGCGCGGGCCGCTTTGCGGCGCCAGACCACGTCCAGGCTGCCGGACAGGAGATGGTTGAGCAGGTCGTAGCGCGGAGCCACGCCGGCGAACATGTCCTGGATGGCGCGGCCGGACTTGTCGAGGGGTGTAGCGATGGGCCGGGTCACGAGGGAAGCATAGCGGGGTTCGGTCGGTTTGCGCACGAGCCGGGTCCGAGTCATACTTGGATCTGGAGGCGTGCGCATGCTTGCGATTCGACTGGACGCGGAAACGGAACGCCGGCTGGAGGCCATGGCCGCCCGCACGGGGCGTAGCGCGAACGAGCATGTTCGTGAGGCTGTTCTCTCGCACCTCGAAGACATGGAAGATCGAGAGCTGGCGGAAGAGCGCCTGAAACACCCTGCCAGACGCTGGACCCTGGACGAAGTCGAGCGCGAGCTTGACCTGGAGCGTTGAGTTTGACGACCGGGCGGTCCGGGATCTCCGGCGTCTCGATTCCTCCGTAGCTCGCGAGATCCTCCGGTATCTCCGTGAGCGGATTGCCACCGCCCAGGACCCCAAGCAGTTTGGCAAGCCCCTGTCCGGCGACAAGATGGGGCTTTGGCGTTACAGAGTCAGAGACTGGCGACTGATCTGCCGAATCGAGGAAGATCGCCTGGT
>JANOCF010000185.1:0-4770 GCA_031412055.1 Holophagales bacterium
AAACCCTCCAGTCCTCCCCTGCGTACAGATATACTCACCCAGGGGCCGGACCGGGGCTCGGGACCGGCCAGGAGGCCCTTGTGACGACCATCAACGATCGCGCGACCGGACGGGACGTGGTTCTCGCCATTCGCGAAAACATGCTTCAGAGCCTGGAGCCGCTGGTCACCGAGACCATCGCGCCGAGCCTGTACCAGGTCTATCTGCACGCCGACGACTTCGAGCACCTGCGCAGCCTCTTCCCCAAGCTGGAGGCCGAGGCCCGCAAGCTACTCGAAGACGAGCTCGGCAAGCTCAACCGCTCCGCCGTTCCGCTGGCCCATCGCGCCCAGAAGCTGCTGCTGCGCAAAGAGGCGCCGCAGCCGTCCATGCGCTACGTCAACGCCGAGGGGCGGAGGTCCATCCGCTTCCAGGAGGACCCCAACGGCGGCTTGAGCCCGGGCGACATCGAGGTCGTCTCCGAGTTCGCCCAGCCGCCGACCTCGGGCTACACCTCGGGCTCCAAGACCAAGCGCATCTCCACCACCCGGCGCCTGGGCGAGACCGTGGTCGAGCGCCGCGAGGACCAGCAGACGGCATGGGCGCGGATCACGTTCAACGACAACCGCGGCCCCCAGACCTATCTCATGTCCAAGGACGAGATCGTCATCGGCCGCGAGGCGGGCGACGCCTACGTCTGGGTCGATCTCCGCCTGGACACGTTCCCGGACGTCTCGCGCGAGCACGCCCGGCTCCAGCGCACGCCCGCGGGCACGTTCCGCCTCAAGGACCTGAGCAAGCTCGGGACGACGGTCAACGGCACGCCGCTCCCCGCGAGCCTCCAGGTGGTAGACGGCGAGGTCCGCGACATGGACCGCTGGATGGACATCCCCGACCGCGCCCGCATCGGGCTCGCCGGGGTGGTCAGCCTCGAATTCGAGAGGACCGAACGCAAGTGACCGCGCTCTTCTGGGCACGGCTGGCGTTCCTCGTCGTCCTCCTCCTGCTGGCCGTCGCCCTGGCCGGGCTTGCCTTCACTCATGGGAAGAAGAGGTAGCGGCGAGTTGAGAGCCGCACGCCCGTCCGCCGCGGGCACCGATCCGGGACGCGAGAGGGAGAACAACGAGGACCGGGTCCTCTGCGACCCCGAGCGCGGCATCTTCGCCGTAATCGACGGCGTCGGCGGCGAGTCCGGCGGCGAGGTGGCGGCCGAGACCGCCCGCGACATCCTCCGCGCCCGGCTCTCCCGCCGCACCACGGACCTCGACCGCCTGGTGCGCGAGGCCATCGCGCTCGCCAACCGCCAGATCTACGAGCGCTCGCAGGCGAACCCCAGCCTCGCGGGCATGTCGTGCGTGCTCACCGTGGCCCTGCTCGACGGCGACAAGGCCACCATCGGGCACGTGGGCGACAGCCGCCTCTACCTGCTCCAGCCCGGCGAGATCCGCAAGGTCACCCGCGACCACTCCCCCGTCGGCACCCGCGAGGACGCGGGAGAGATCTCCGAGGCGGAGGCCATGAGCCATCCGCGGCGCAACGAGATCTTCCGCGACGTGGGCTCCGCACCGCACGAGCCCGACGACCCCGGGTTCGTCGAGATCCACCAGATCCCGTTCACGGCCGAAAGCGCCCTGCTGCTGTGCAGCGACGGCCTGTCGGACCTGGTGACCTCCGCCCGCATCCGCGAGGCGGTCGAGACGCACGCGGACGACCCGCAGGCGGCCGTCGACCGGCTGATCGCCGAGGCCAACGAGGCGGGCGGCAAAGACAACATCTCCGTGGTCCTGGTGCAGGGGGAACGCTACGCGGAACGATTCCGGAAGATAGGGGATTCCCCGGGCAAGCCCGCGCCAAAGCAGTTCGGCTCCGCCCACGCCCGAGAATCCGGAGCGCGCCGTCTCCTCCCTTGGTTCCTGCTTCTGGCGGTCCTGGCCGCCGCGGCCTACGCCTACTTCGACCCCCGCATCCGGGAGAGCATCCTGGCGCTTCTGCCGATCGGGGGCAATGGCAGCGACATTCCGGAGCCCGTGCCCGCCAGCGTACTCCGGGTGGGGCCGGCCGAGGCCGACTTCGCCACGATCTCCGAAGCGCTGGCCGAAGCAAGGCCGGGGCAGACGGTGGAGGTGGCTCCCGGCGAGTACCGGGAGGCCATCACGCTGCGCGAGGGGGTCACGCTGGTAAGCCCGACGCCTCGCGGCGCTGTGCTCCTTCCCCCGGTCGTCCCCGATCCGGACACCGCAGCAGTCACAGCCCGTGGGGTGCGCGCCCGGATCTCCGGCTTCCGGATCTCCGGCTCCCCGGTGGGGCTGCATCTGGAGGACTCCCAGGTGGAGGCCGTAGATCTCGAGATCCTGGGCGCCACCGGGTCCGGTATCGAGATCGCGGGCGCCGACCGCTCGTCCATCACGACCTGCTACATCCACGACAACCCCGGCGCCGGGGTGGTCGTCTCGGGCGGCGCGGCAACGCAGCTCCGGCAGAACCTGATCACCACCAATGGCAAGGGAGCGCCGAAGCGTCCGGGCGTGGAGATCCGGGGCGAGGCCCGGCCGCAACTGGTCGACAACCGGATCGAGGGCAACGCCGCGGCCGGGGTGTGGCTGCCCTCGCCGGAGCGGGCGGACGAGATGTTCCAGTGGAATCGCTACGGAAACTCGACGCGGGCGCAGGCCGTGCAAGTAGCTCCGCGCAGCGGCAACTCCGCCGCCCCGGCTACGCCAGGGAGACGCAGGTAGCTGCCATGTTGACGCAGGCACATGTCGGACGCTTCGAGATCCGCGACTTTCTCGGCCGCGGGGCCATCGGCGACGTGTACCTCGCCCACGACCCCAAGCTCGGCTCGGATGTCGCGCTCAAGCTGGTGCGCACCGTGCGGACCGACCCCGAGATGCTGGCCGCCGAGCGCAACGGCACCGCGCTCCAGGCCGCCCTCGCCCGCGTCGCCCCGCAGGTCGCCGCCGTGTTCGAGCAGGGCGACCAGGACGGCTTCTACTGGGTGGCCATGGAGTACGTGGCCGGCGACGACCTGGCCCCGGTCATCGAGCGGGAAGCCCCTTTCGACGAGGCACGGGCGGTGCGCATCTCCCTCCAGCTCTGCGAGATGCTGGAGATGTTCCACGAGTTCTCGACCGGGACGGACAGCCGCCGGGGCATCGTCCACGGCGATCTCAAGCCGGAGAACATCCGTCTTCAGGACGGCGACCGGGTGCGGGTGCTGGACTTCGGCATCGCCAAGCACCTCTCGCAGACGCGGCGCTTCACGGTCAACCTCTTCGGCAGCCTCCCCTATACGCCGCCCGAGCGGCTGACCACGGGACGAGTCGACGCGCAGTCCGACCTCTGGGCCGTGGGGGTCATCCTCTACACGATGGTGGCCGGCTATTCGCCCTACTCGGGCCGCGATTCCGAGGAGCTGGAGATGCGCATCCGGCGCGGCGATCCGCCGGCTCCGCTGCCGGAGAGCCTGTCGGCCGGCTTGAAAAGGGTCGTCTACCGGTCGCTCGCCGCCGATCCGGCCCGGCGCTACGCGTCGGCCGCGGACTTCCGGGCCGACCTCGAAGCCCTGCTGAGCGGCCAGCCTGTCGCTTCCCCTGCTGCTCCCGCCGGAGACCTGAGCGCGACCCGCCGGACATCCCAGCCGCTCCGCTCGCTCGACGACTCCCGGACGGGAATCGGAGAGACGCGGCGGACCGACCGTCCCGTATCGAATCTCGACTCCACCCGCCGGACGTACGAGCCCGAGCCGGGCGTGCCGGCTCCTGTCGTGCCGCCGCCTCCCGCATCGCCCGCGCCGGACCTGCTGGAGTCCGTCCCCGGACCGCAGCCCGAGCCTGAACGCCCGAGAGGACGCAAGCGGTGGCTGATGGCACTCATGGGCGCGCTGCTGATCGCCTTCGGAGCCTCCCAGTTCTGGATCCAGGGCGAAGCGAGGGAGCTCCAGCGCCTGCTGGTCACGGACACCGATCCCGACCTGGGCGCGGTCCTGGAGCGCTATCGCAAGGTGTCCTGGCTGGGGATGTTCAATCCGACGATGGGAAGGGTCCGCGACGATCTTCAGGAGTCGCTGGTGTCCGCCGCGGACCGCATCATGGCGGGCTACCACGGCGACTACCCGCGGGTCCGCGAGCGCGGCTGGCAGCAGGCGTACGACTACCTCCAAGAGGCCGCGGAGCTGAACTACCTGGACCGGAAGGTCCGCGCCAAGATGCACTACGCCCAGGGGCACCTGGACCGGATCGCTTCGCAAGGGCTGAAGAAGAACGGCGACCGCGACGCGGCCAACACGAAGATCGACAACGCGATCGCCGGGTTCCGCGAGGCCGCCCGCCGCGACCGCGACTGGCCCGATCCCTACCTCGGTCTCGCCCGGGTCTACGCCTACGAGAGGCCCGACCTGGAGCAGCTCCAGAAGTCGCTGGTGGAGCTGGAGCGCCGCGGCTACCGCCTCGGACGGCGCGAGAAGACCATGGAGGCCGACACCTACCGCACGCGCGGCGAGGAGCTGTGGGCGCGGGCGCAGCGGGCACGCGGCACGGACGGGGAGATGGAGCTGCTGGAGCAGACCCGCGACACGCTCCTCCAGGCCATCAACTTCTACGAGGACGCGCCGGGCTATGCCGACGTGCGGACGAACCTCGGCCGGGCCCAGAGCCGGCTGGCCCAGGTGCAGGGGCGCATCCAGGAGCTGGAGTCTCCCGGCATCCTGAAAGAGATCGACGACATCTTCGGGGAAAATGACAACGATCCGGAAAGCGACGATCCCCAGCAGGCCTTGAAGGCGATCGAGCAGGT
>JANOCF010000186.1:0-2829 GCA_031412055.1 Holophagales bacterium
CGATGAAATGGAAGCCATCTCCTATACACGAGTTCATGGATGCTCGGCGTCCATAGAGCGGAACAGGCATGGATAACCACAGTGGAACCAGCCATTACGCGACCTGGAAGCATTGCCCTTCCACCAACCATGCGCCTTACATCAGTTCGGCGCCGAACATAGAGAGTGCGAGGTATTGATGTTGAACGAGCCGGAGAAGAACCACTCTGTAGCCCAAGATTCTTGCGGAGCTCGGGCGGCGTGGAGTCCCACGGGCATCGCATTGATCACGGTTCTACTCTCTCCGCTTCCCGGCGGCATTCTCCACGCCCTGAACTATGCACGGCTCGGGAAACCTGAACGAACGCGTCTTGCGTTAGCTTCCAACCTGGTCACTACGACGGTTCTCTTCTTTTTAGCCTTCCAGGCCGAGGGATCCCTGCGAGTTCTACTCCCGGGCATAGCGCTGGTCATAGCGGCTTATTTCTATAAATCACAGGGAAACTTGTTCCGGCGGCACAGATCTGCTGGCGGGGAAAAGGCTTCCCTGCTCCTGCCTGGTATTCTCTCGGTCTTGTTTCCGGTGATTCTCGCTCTAGGAATTACCTATGCTGAGGACGTTCGAATTCAGAGAGGCTTTGAGGAAGCCATCAGATTGATGGAGGAAGGTAAAAGCGGAGAGGCCGAGACAAAGCTCCTTGCTTACCAGAGCGCTTATCCAGATGATATGGCGAGCTACTGGAACCTTGCTCTCATCTATGAGCAGTCGGGGAACAACGAGAGAGCAAAGCAGGAGTTGAGGGCATTCATTTCCCGAAGCCAGAATCCCCAAGAGGCGCAAAAATATCTCGACAGGCTTGAATCGATCGGCCGCTAGACCAGGACTGCCCGGGATCATGTGGACTCCCGGCAGTCCTGAGGCTCGGCCTTGCAGCCGTTGACGAGGTCTACCGGAGACAGCGCCTTGGGCGGCCTCAAACGAGTCGAACGGCGAATTGGACATCCCCGCCAGCCTCTCCGTAATATCCCTCAGCCCGGCAGGCCAGCCGGCCTTCGACACGAAAGGGACAGCGACTCATGCACAACGCATCGTTCGGCGATCACATTGCGAGTTGGGGCCGTCTTGCGCAGACGGTGGCGAACAACGCATCGGAGCTGTCCCACCTGCAGCGCACGCGGGAGGCGCTCGCTCGGGCGCAGCGGGAGGCCGAGGAGGCGCGGCAGCGCCAGGCCGTGGCGCGCGCCGCGGCTCAGCAGGCCACCCGCGATCTCGAAGCCGCGATGGCCAGGGCGCACGAGGCCGCGACCCGCCTTCGCTCCGGGCTCTGGGGACACTACGGGAGGAAGAGCGTCAAGCTGATCGAGTTCGGAATGCGCCCGTACGCCCCGGCGCGCAAGCGCACGATCGCTCCGACGCAAGGGGGAACGCTTCCCCAACGTGGACCGGACACGGCACCGCCGGCGCCAACGCCCGGGAGCGACGGGGAGACGTTCCCGAGGGCGCGGGCGACATCCGTTCGCGATGGGGAGACGCTCCCCATCGACGCGCGGACACGTGGCGCGAGCGCAGAGCGTCTGTCGTCGTTGGGGAACGTCTCCCCATCGTCACGAAGGGATGCACACGCAGGCTCGGCGCTTTCAGCAGACGGCCGGGGCGTGCCTTGTCAGGTTCCAGGTCCAGGGATTACCATGCGACTCCTGCCCCACAACTTGAATCAGGAGAACAGCGATGCGTAAAGCGCTTTTGGCGATGATCCTGGCCTCGGCTCTCGTGACCGGAGAGATCCATGCAGCGGCTCCACCGGCGGATGTCGGACCGGGACGCATCGCCTGGTTCGACATCACCACGACCAACATACAAAAGTCCAAGGAGTTCTACGAGAAGCTCTTCGACTGGAAATTCACCGCGGTTCAGGGCACTGACCAGGCGGCGGAGATCGTCGCGGGTGGCACGCCGATCGGGACGATACGCTCCGCGGACGGCGCGATCACCCCGTTCAACGGCGTGGTCTATGTCCAGGTGACCGACATCCAGGCCAGCTGCAAGAAGGCGACGGAGCTCGGGGGAACTGTCCCTCCGGGATTCCCCTTCAACCTGCCGGACGGCATCGGAGCCATCGCCGTGGTCGTCGATCCAGCCGGCCACCCGATCGGCCTCTACTCAAGGACCCCTCTCCCGCCGGCGCCGGCCACGCCCAAGTGAGGATTCCGTAGGACGCGGCCGGTTCCGACTCACGGTGGTATAATGGCGGCGGATGAGGACAAGTCGCATGGCCACGATACCCCGCTCGGACAGAGAACGAGAAGACATCGCCAACCGAGGCGATGAGATCTATGAGAGCGAGGTCCGGCCGCATCTCCGTCCAGAAGATGAAGGGAAGTTCGCCCTGATCGACATCGAGAGCGGAGACTACGAAGTGGACCGCGACGAAGTCGCCGCCTCGGATCGGCTCCTCGCCCGCCATCCCGGCGCGCGGGTCTGGATGGTCCAGGTCGGCTCGCGATATGCCCGCCGCTTCGGCCCACGCTTCAAGACGACAGCGGCATCAAGCAGCGCATGATCGCCGGTTGGGTCAACGCGTATCGCCGCGTATCGCGAGGCAATCGTACTCAGCAGATCAGTCGGCGGATCTGGTCCACGTAGACGTCGGCCCGGCGCTCCGCCTTCAGGTCGAAGACGAGCATGAGGCTGGCCTGGAGGGCGAGGCCGAGCGATGCGGCGTGGAGCGCCGGGCGGTCCCGCCACAGCAGCATCCCCACCGCGCCGGCTGCCAGCAGGAGGATCTCGATCCCCTTGTAGATCAGGAAGCTCCTGCGGACCCTCTGCATTCGCGAGATCTCGGCTTGGGC
>JANOCF010000187.1:0-4592 GCA_031412055.1 Holophagales bacterium
ATCCGCTCCTGCAGGCTGTCGGTGAGGCCGAGCTGCTTGACCCATTTCCAGTAGTCGGTGTCGCAGCGGTCGGTCGCGGCGTAGTGCAGGGTCAGGAACTCGCGCACGCCGTCGATCGCCTCGTTCACCGTCCGGTTGAAGCCGCGGACCACCTCGGCGTCGGCCGAGCCGTTCGGGAAGTGGCGGACCAGCTCCTCGATGTTGTGCTGGATGAAGAAGATGCCCGTCGATTCCAGCGGCTCCACGAAGCCGCTCGCGAGGCCGATGGCCACGCAGTTCTTCACCCACGAGTTGCGGGTGCGGCCGCAGCGCATCTTGATGTGGTTGGCCTTGCAGTTCTGGGCCGCCGGTCCGAGGGGGGCGAGATGGGCGCGGAACTCGGCCTCCGCCTCCTCCTTGGACAGGAACTGGCTGCAGTAGACGTAGCCGGTGCCGAGGCGGCCGTAGAGCGGGATCGTCCACGCCCAGCCGGCGCTCAAGGCCGTGGAGGTCGTGAAGGGCTCGATGCCGTGCGTGTGGACGTCGACCGGGATCTGCAGGGCGACCGCGCTGTCGTTGGGCAGCGTGTCGTTGAAGGAGATGAAGGGCTCCTGCAGGGCCTGGTTGATCAGCAGGCCGCGGAACCCGGTGCAGTCGATGTACAGGTCGCCGGAGAGGGTGCCGTGGTTGCGCGTCTGGATGTGGCTGATCGAGCCGTCCTCGGCCAGGGGCACGTCGATGACCTCGTCCTCGACCTTCTTCACCCCGCGCTGGGTCGCGTACGTCTCCAGGAAGCCGGCGAGAAGGCCCGCGTCGAACTGGTAGGCGTAGGGATACTGGACCTGGTGGTCGGCGAGAAAGCTGTTGGGGGCGCGCTGGCCGTCGGCGAAGTAATCCTGCACCTTGTCGTCGAACACCCGGCCGTTGAGGAACCGGGGAGACCGCTTGGCGTCGCAGATCGCCGGGATCGAGAAGCAGGAATAGTCGAAGGCCTCTTCGCCGCGCTTGAGCTTCATCCACCACTCGGCCATGTTGTAGCCGTCGACCATCTCATAGCGCTGGAACGGGTGGTAGAAGTGGCCGCCGGCCTGGGTCCAGTTGACGAACTTGATCGCCAGCTTGTACGTGGCGTTGCAGCTCGGCATCCATTCGTGTTCCTCGAGGCCGAGGAAATCAAAGAAGAGCTTGATGGTGCTGAAGGTCGCCTCGCCTACGCCGATGGACTTGATGTGCGGCGCTTCGACGAGAGTGATGTCGACATTCCTCAGAGCCTTCTTAAGATAGGCAGCCGCCATCCAACCCGACGATCCACCCCCCACGATAACGATGCTCCTGGCCATGTCCGTGCCTCCCTCATAACATTAGATTCACTGCTCTCCCGGAAATCCGGGAAGATACGCGCAACTCTGTTGGTACTGCCGTGCTCCGTGCCAGGGAGAGCGCGCGACAGCTGCCCGAAACGGGCCGCGCAGGAACCAGATGATGGAAGCACGTTCGAGAAGTGCAGCGGCGCTACAAAAGCGTGACAGCTCTTTTTCGCCAACTTTGGCGAACGTCAGGGAATCGTCAGGGGAACGCCAGGAATCGCCAGGACGGCTGCGGCCAGGAGCCGGGACAGGTCGGGAGGCGGCGGGGCTTCGATCTCCACCTCCTCCCGGGTGATGGGGTGAGAGAAGGCGACCCGCCAGGCGTGCAGGGCTTGCCGGGGGAATTCGCGGCAGAGGCAGGCGAGGGCGGGGTCTTCGATCCCCTTCCACCCCGGGGCGCCGTAGACCGGGTCGCCCACGATGGGCATCTTTACCGCCCTCAGATGGACCCGGATCTGGTGCGTCCGGCCGGTGAGCAGCCGGCAGCGCAGCAGCGAGAGCGGCTCCGCGGACTCCGCAAGCCGCTCCCAGAGGGTGGTGCTGGGCCGGCCCTCGGTGCGGGAGGCGATCCGCCGGCGCCGGTCCAGGGGGTCGGGCAGGATGCCCAGGTCGATCCTCCCCTTGGGCAGAGCGGGCCGGCCGTAGACCACGGCGAGGTAGTCCTTGACGCTCCCGCGCGCCTGCAGACGGGCATGGACCTCGGGGGTCTTGCCGACCACGAGAACGCCCGAAGTGTCCCGGTCCAGGCGGCTGACCAGGTGGGGCCGGCGCGGTTGATCCCCTTCGATTCCTCCACCCCAATCCCGCGCGCGCCAGAGCAGGGCATGCATCAGGGTCCCTTCCCCGGTCGAGCGATGGCCGACCGGGTGGACGATGAGGCCGGGCGGCTTGTCCAGGGCGAGGAGCCACTCGTCCTCGAAAAGAATGGACAGGGGCATATCCCGCGCTGCGAGCTCCGGACGGGGCGGAGGGGGTGGCAGGACGATCTCGACCTCGTCCCCGGGCGCGAGCCGCCGCGAGGGTTTCACTCCCTCCCGGCCGTTGAGCCGCACGCGCCCCTCCTCCACCCAGCCTCGCACCCTGGAGCGGGTCACGCCCGGGATGTCGGCGAGCCAGTGGACCAGGGAGGCGTCGACCCGAAGTCCCGCGAGAGGGCCGGCCGGGTCCACTCGGAAGACCCGGCGGGGCACCTCTCGTTCCATGGGCTTCGGGAAGCTAGCTCGGCTCGGAGTCGAAGTCGGGGATGAGTCCGCCGTTGGCGGCCTGGGTCAGGACCTGGCGCAGGGTGTCGATGTCGACCGGCTTCATCAGATAACGGTTGAAGCCGGCCTCCCGCGCCTGCCGCTGGTGCTCCTCGCCGCGATAGGCGGTGACCGCAGCGATAAAGAGGGCGTCGCCGCCGGGACGGCTCCGCAGCCTCCGGGCGACCTCGAACCCGTCCATGCCGGGCAGGCCCAGGTCCAGCAGCACGACCTCCGGCGTCTCCCGCTCGACCTGCTCGAGGGCCGCGGGACCTCCGGGAACGAGACGCGGATCGTACCCCCACAGGGATAGCAGCGCCCCCATCATCTGCAAGCTTTCAGGATCGTCCTCGACAACAAGGATTCGCAGGGACGATCGATCGGATTCAGGCTCGGACGAAACCTTGATGGTCTCCATAGGTCGCGAATCTTACACGGTTGGACCGCGATATGACCAGATCAGCCGATCAGAAAATGACTGTTTGCCAGGACGCAGGCTGGACAAGGTGCCGCGAAGACGTTCGGCAAAGGTGGCGGTGAGCGACCAGGGGCTAGGTTGGCGGACGATGTGGAGCGATCCCCGCTGGTCCAGAACCTCCCAGTCGCTCTCACCTCCGTCCTGGCGGAAAAAGCGCAGATCGGCGCTCGCCTCCCCCACGCGCAGACCGCGCACCGTGATCTCCGGCAGCCACTCCGGCAGGTGAGGGTCGACCAGGAGCATCTTGAGCGTAGGGGTAGATCCCGAGCAGCGCCTGCGTCTCATGCCGTCTTACGCTGTACTTTTTCCCTCCTTTAGTTAACGGCTGTTCGCGGTTATCCGCGACGGCGGGACATCTGAAAGCGCTTCAGGGGAGCTGCGGGAGTACCCTGTGGTCGAGCCTGAAAGGCAGAGGTATACTCAGCGCTCTTAAAGGAGGGCTTATGAAGAAGAAGACTGAGAAGAAGAAGCTCACGAAACGGCTGGAGCTGTCGAAGGAGACGCTACGCAATCTGGAGCCGGAGAAGCTCCAGGAAGCCGTAGGCGGCTTGGCTAGCTATGTCACCAACTGTGGCTCGATAAGAGGTGATTGCACGAGCGGCCTTTGCTGACCTTGCAATCGGGTAGGAGGGGGCCTCGCGGCCCCCGTCCTCCCACACCACCGGACGTACTCACCGTATCCGGCAGTTCCTCTCAGCTTCGAAGCGCAGTAGCCCGATCCATCAGGCTGATGAGCCCTTGGTCCCTAAACCATTGGTTGGTCATGGCTTCGCTCGCTTGGGGGCTGCCTGACTTGCGCCACCAGCCCTTGCCCGAGCGGGCCAGGAGCCACGCCTGCCGCGTGGGGACGCCAAGGCTCTGCGGAAACTTGGCGATGGAGTAGCTCCGTTTGCGCTGCTTGAGACGGGCACACCGGAGTCTGCGGCGGACCCAGGCGTCGAGATTCCGGAAGGGCCGATTGCCGGTCACCCAGCGAAAGTAGGTTGCCCAGCCCGGAAGGTACTCGTTGAGGTCCTGGATCATCCGCTTGAGGCTCACGCTTCGATTCCGTTGTGTCGTCTGCCGCACCCGCTCCTTGATGCGTCTCAGGCTCTCGGGGGCTATCCCCAGTTGCCCTCCGGCCTGGAGCCGGTAGCCGAGGAAATGCCGCTCCTCGACCCGTGCTACCGCGCTCTTGGCCCGGTTGACGCGCAGCCGTAGGCGGCCTTCCAGGAAGGCCGTCACAGAAGCCACCACTCTCTGACCAGCGGCCTCGGACCGCACATAGATGTTGCAGTCGTTGGCATACCGGCAGAAGCAGTGACCCCGTCTTTCCAGCTCTCGGTCCAGATCGTCCAGCAGGAGATTGGCCAGCAAAGGCGAGAGCGGACCTCCTTGAGGAGTCCCCTCATAGCGTTGCACGTACACCCCTTGGCGCAAGATTCCAGCTTCCAAGAAGCGGCGAATCATCCGCAGAAGGCGCTTGTCCTCGATATGGCGGGCCAGACGGGACATCAGTACGTCGTGGTTGACCCGGTCGAAGAACTT
>JANOCF010000188.1:0-7058 GCA_031412055.1 Holophagales bacterium
GTTTTACGCGACCTTCCCGAGCATGATCTTTCCCGGGCTGGGGATCGGAGCGCTGATCGTCTGGGCCGTGGGGTTCCCGATCCTCAAGACCCTGTTCGGGGGCAAGGGTGGCGGCAAAGGCGGCCCGTTTGGCGGCCTTGGTGGACGTCGCGGAGGGTTCTTCGGCCCCGTCATCATCGGCGGAGGGGGCTGGGGCGGCGGCGGCGGAGGCGGCTGGGGTGGTGGCGGCGGCTTCTCGGGCGGTGGCGGCAGCTTCGGCGGCGGCGGGTCCTCCGGAAGCTGGTAAGGCGTAGTCCACCTTGAGGAGCTGGCGGGCGGACAGGGGGGAGAGATCTCCCAGGTCGAAGAGCAGCGCCCGCCGCTCGAACAGGAAGTCGATGTAGAGCGCCGGGTCCCCGAAGGGGTCGTTGACCAGCCGGGGGTGGAAAAGGGGCTTCATGGGAACGGAGCCGAGTCTATCCCAGGCTCCGTTCCCGTCTGATCAAGTCCTGTCGACCCAGTAGTTCGGAGCCTCTTTCGTGATCACCACGTCGTGGGCGTGGCTCTCCTTGAGACCGGCTGCCGAGAGGCGGATGAAGCGGGCCTTGGTGCGGAGCTCCTCGATGGAGGCGCAGCCGGCCAGGCCCATGCCGGC
Organism: Holophagales bacterium; assembly: GCA_031412055.1. GTDB lineage: Bacteria > Acidobacteriota > Thermoanaerobaculia > Multivoradales > UBA5704 > DATMER01. Next base: position 635 of record JANOCF010000188.1, read on the forward strand.
GCGCATGCCGCCGGTGAGCTGCGGCAGCATCTGGTGGACGCTCCCCTTGAAAGGGACCATGCCCTCGATGCCCTCCGGCACCATCTTGCCGAGATTGGCGGCGCCGGGGCCGCCCTCCTGGAAGTAGCGGTCGGCGCTGCCGCGCGACATGGCAGAAAGCGAGCCCATGCCGCGATAGGCCTTGAACGTGCGCCCCTGGTACAGGATGGTCTCTCCCGGGCTCTCCTCGGTGCCGGCGAACAGCGAGCCGATCATCACCGAGTGGGCTCCGGCCGCGACCGCCTTGGTGAGGTCGCCGGAGAACTTGATGCCGCCGTCCGCGATTACGGGGATGTCGTGGTCGGCCGCCGCGCGGGCACAGTCCATGATCGCGGTGACCTGGGGGAGGCCGGCACCCGTGACGATGCGGGTCGTGCAGATGCTCCCCGGGCCGATGCCGACCTTGACCGCGTCGACACCGCGCTCGATCAGGGCGAGAGTCCCCTCCTCGGTGGCCACGTTGCCCACCACCAGCTTGACCTCGGGGAAGCGCTCCCGCAGGCGGGCGGCGGCGTCGAGCACTCCGCGGCTGTGAGGGTGGGAGGAGTCGAGGACCAGGAGGTCCACCTTGGCCCGGACGAGGGCCGCGGCACGGTCCAGGTAGTCGCCGGAGGCGCCCACCGCCGCGCCCACGCGCAGACGGCCGAGCTCGTCCTTGCAGGCGCGCGGGTACTGGATCGCCTTCTGGATGTCCTTGACCGTGATCAGACCCTTGAGGTTGCCGGCTTCGTCCACGACCAGGACCTTCTCGATGCGGTGCTGGTGGAGCTGCTGCTTCGCCTGCTCCAGCGTGGTCCCCTCGGGCACCGTGATCAGGTCCTCCTTGGTCATCAGCTCGTCGATCCGCTTGTCCAGGTTCTCCTCGAAGCGCAGGTCGCGGTTCGTGAGGATGCCGACGAGATGACCCTCCTTGTCGGTGACTGGAACGCCGGAGATCTTGTAGCTGGCCATGATGCCCAGCGCTTCGCGGATGCTCTGGTCCGGGCGCATGGTGATCGGGTCGACGATCATGCCGGCCTCGCTGCGCTTCACCTTGTCCACCTCTTCGGCCTGAACGTCGATCGAGAGGTTCTTGTGGACGATGCCCATGCCGCCCTCCTGGGCGAGGGCGATGGCCAGCCGGGACTCGGTGACCGTGTCCATGGCCGACGAGAGGATCGGGATGTTCAGGAAGATCCCGCGGCAGACCCGGGTCCTGAGGTCCACGTCGTTCGGGTGGGCCTCGGCGAGACCGGGGACGATGGAGACGTCGTCGAACGTCAGGGCGAATCGCGGTTCGAGATCGTGCATGGCGCTCATAGAGGTTGCAGAGGATACTCCGTGTCGGGGTCCTGCGAAAAGGGCGGCCGTTGTCGGGCCGCCCTTTTTCTTTCATCCTGGAGCGTGGGTCAACCCACGGTCACCTGCGCTCCATGGCACTTCTTGTACTTCTTGCCCGAGCCGCAGGGACAGGGATCGTTGCGGCCGACCTTGACGTCCTGCTTGGCGCTGGGCTGCGGCCGCTGCGGTCCCTCGACCTTGGGCGGAGCGGAGAGCTCGATCCTGGGCGCCGCCGCCCGCTGCTGCCGCTGGCGCTGCTCGATCATCTGCTCCTCGGTCATGGGCTCGTAGCGGAACAGCTTCTGGATGATGTCGTCCTCGATCCGCTCCTTCATGGACTCGAACAGCTCGAAGCTCTCCCGCTTGTACTCGTTGAGCGGGTCGCGCTGGCCGTAGCCGCGCAGGCCGATGCCCTCCTTGAGATGGTCGAGCGCCAGGAGGTGATCCTTCCAGGCCATGTCCACGGAGTGCAGCATGATGGCGCGCTCGAAGCCGCGGATGATCTCGGAGTCGAAACGCGCCTCACGCTCGCTGTAGCGCTGCTGGACCGCATTCCAGAGCGCCTCCCGCAGCTCGTCGATGCCCAGCTCTTCGAGCCGGAGATCGCCTGCGTTGATGTTGAAGTACGAGAGGAACTGTGTCCGCAGGCCGGGGAGGTCCCAGTCCATCGGGTCGAGCTTCTCGCCGGCGTGGGTCTCGAGCAGCGAGCCGAGAACGTCCTCGGAGATCTTCATCACGTAGTCGCGACCTTCCCGGCCTTCCAGGATGTCGCGGCGCAGCTTGTAGATCGCCTCGCGCTGCTTGTTCATCACGTCGTCGTACTCGAGCAGGTGCTTGCGGGTCTCGAAGTTCCGCCCCTCGACCTGCTTCTGGGCGCGCTCAATGGCGCCGGTGACCCACTTGTGCTCGATGGGCTCGTCCTCTTCCATGCCGAGCTTGGCCATCAGCCCCTGGATGCGGTCGGAACCGAAGATCCGCATCAGGTCGTCCTCGAGCGACAGGTAGAAGCGCGAGGAGCCGGGGTCGCCCTGGCGGCCGGAGCGTCCGCGGAGCTGGTTGTCGATGCGCCGGGACTCGTGCCGCTCGGTGCCGAGGATGTGCAGGCCGCCTGCCTCGAGGACCTTCTCCCGCTCGGCGGCCCACATCTCGGTGTAGCGGTCCAGCGCGGCCTGGTAGGCCTCGGGCTCGACCTCCGGGTTGGCCTCGGCGCGGGCGAGACCCTCGGGGTTGCCGCCGAGGATGATGTCCGTGCCGCGGCCGGCCATGTTGGTGGCGATGGTGACCGAGCCCAGGCGTCCGGCCTGGGCGACGATGGACGCCTCGCGCTCGTGATACTTGGCGTTGAGCACCACGTGGGGCACCTTGGGCGGCTTGCTGAGCAGCTTGGAGATCATCTCGCTTTTTTCGATCGACACCGTGCCCACCAGCACCGGCTGGCCCTTCTCGTGGCCGTCGCGGATCTCCTGGACCACCGCGCGCCACTTCTCTTCGCCGGTGCGGAAGACCAGGTCGGCGCGATCCTCGCGGATCATGGGCTGGTTGGTGGGGATGACCGTGACGTCCAGGTTGTAGATCTGGCCGAACTCGGCCGCCTCGGTGTCGGCCGTGCCGGTCATGCCCGCCAGCTTCTTGTACATCCGGAAGTAGTTCTGGAAGGTGATCGTGGCGAGGGTCTGGTTCTCGCGCTCGATCTTGACCCCTTCCTTGGCCTCCACCGCCTGGTGGAGGCCGTCCGACCAGCGCCGTCCGGTCATCATGCGGCCGGTGAACTCGTCGACGATGACCACCTTGCCGTCCTGAATCAGGTACTCGACGTCGCGCTGGTAGAGGTGGTGGGCCCGCAGCCCCTGGTTGACGCCGTGGAGGATCTCCATGTTCTCGGGGTCGTACAGGTTGCGGACGCCGAGGAGCTGCTCGACCTTCTCGACGCCCTCGTCGGTCAGGCTGACCGAGTGGCCCTTCTCGTCGACCAGGAAGTCGCCGGTGGTGCTCTTCTGCCCGTCGCCCTCGTCGATCTCCTCGCCTTTGACCAGGCGGGGGATGATGCGGTCGATGCGGTAGTACTTGTCGACCGACTCCTCGGAAGGGCCGGAGATGATGAGCGGGGTGCGGGCCTCGTCGATCAGGATCGAGTCCACCTCGTCGACGATGGCGAAGTGGTGGACGCGCTGGACCATCGACTCGAGGTCGAACTTCATGTTGTCGCGCAGGTAGTCGAAGCCGAACTCGTTGTTGGTGCCATACGTGATGTCGGCGGCATAGGCGGCCTTGCGGGCGGCGTCCGGCATGTCGTGCTGGATCACGCCGACGCTCAGGCCGAGGAAGCGGTAGACCCGGCCCATCCAGTCGGAGTCGCGCTTGGCCAGGTAGTCGTTGACCGTGACCAGGTGGACGCCCTTGTTCTCCAGCGCGTTGAGGTAGACGGGGAGCGTGCCCACAAGGGTCTTGCCCTCGCCGGTCTTCATCTCGGCGATGCGCCCGCGATGGAGCACGACGCCGCCCATGAGCTGGACGTCGTAGGGACGCATGCCCACGGAGCGCCAAGCGCCCTCCCGGGCCACGGCGAAGGCGGGCACGAGGAGATCGTCGAGGGGCATCCCATTCGCGATCTGCTCGCGGAACTCGACGGTCTTGGCCCGCAGCTCGTCGTCGGAGAGGGCCTTGATCTGCGGCTCCATGTCGTTGATGGAGGCCACGATCGGCAGCATCTTCTTGACGTCGCGCTCGTGCTGGCTGCCGAAAACTTTGGTCAAAAGCGTGTTGATCATCGAGATCTCACAGGTCCGGGAAGGCTTGCAAGTGAACGCCCGGCAAACGGCCGGCGGGCATGCGGTTACAACCCGGAGTCTAGCAGAAAGAATTCCGGGCCGAGCCCGCGGCCGGCCGAGGGCGCTCCGGGCTCGGAAGAGGCGGCGGCAGCCCTACAGAGGGCCGCTGCCGTCGTCGAGGATGTAGACCAGGGGATTGACCGGATCGCCGTCCTGGCGCACCTCGTAGTGGAGGTGGTATCCGGTCGAGCGGCCGGTGTTGCCGACCCGGCCGATGATGTCGCCCCGCTTGACCCGCTGGCCCGGCCGGACCTCGATCTTGGAGAGGTGGCCGTAGCGCGTGGTGAGGCCGTAGCCGTGGGCCAGGTAGATGGCCGAGCCCAGGCCGCCCATGGTGCCCGAGCGCAGCACGAGGCCGTCGGCGCTGGCCCGCACCGGCTGGCCCGGCGCGGCGGCGATGTCCACGCCCTGGTGGACGCCACGGCCGTGGGTCACCGGGTCGCTGCGGTAGCCGAAGCCGCTGGTGAGAATGCCCTTGACCGGCGTGATGGCGGGCGTGGCCGAGATCAGCCGGGCCCGCTGCTGGAGGCGGGCCTCGACGACCTTGAGGGTGCCGGCCATCTCGCGGGCACGGCTCTCGAGGGCCGGGATGTCGCCCAGGCCGGTATCGCCGGTCTCCGAGATCTCGCCGACCTCGTCCACGGGCGAGCCGCCGCCGATGCCGGCCTCACCGCCGTCGAGGGTCGCGATCCCTGCCACGATGGCGAGCTGGCGGGTGCGGTCCTCGTAAGACGCGAGCTGTTCCTGAAGCTTGCGGACGCTCGACTCGAAGTCTTCGTTGACCTGCCGGAGCTTCTCGTTCTCCCCCTCGAGACGGGAGATCTCGACAGGGTTCACCTTGGCGCTGAAGTGGGACCAGGTGAAGAACGCTGCGGTGAGAGTGAGGAGCAGGAAGCCGCTTGCTACGAGCCCGATCTGGAGGTTCGAGACCCGCCACTTGCGCAGCTTGGCATGGGCGTGCGGGACGAAGATGACCGTGTGGTGCTGTCTTGGCATTGGCAACTTTACAAGAGTCGTTTCACGTCAACGAACCCGGACTACGAAGAGCTCAAGAACAGGATCAACCTGTAGGTGAATGGGTATTGTAAGGGTGTAGAGGAGGATGTCAAGAGGCAGGTAAAATATGGTAGAGGAGCATTCACGTGCCGGGAAGAGACGGTCCTCTCGGCACGCCGAGACACTTTTACAATCTGCGGGGGCTGCTGAGTCGATTTATGTGCGTTCGTCTATTTCTTGCCTTCCTGGGATGGAATGCTGTCCCGGCATTCCCTGGAACCAGGGGCGGGCTCATCCTTCCAACGGACGACTGCATTCTGTGGGGCGACGTGCACGTGAACGACGGTTCCCAGCGCCATAGCCACCTTGGTCATGGTCTCGAGGGTGAAATTGGCGTTGCCCCCGAGCAACTTGGTGACATACGCCCTGGATGTACCCAGCCGCCGGGCGAGCTCGGCACGCGAAACGCCCTGCTCATCCATGAGCCGGCCGATATCCGTGGTGAACTCAATGACCGGGCCTGCAACCCAGTAGTCGACGGACTGCCGATCCGTCTCCGCCATTTGATGGAACCGGTCAAGGGTCTCTTTCGAGGATGATGAGCTCATTGCGGAACTTGGCCTCCCAATACAGCCGGACGAGAAATCGCGCCGACTCGATCTCAAGCCTCATGTTAACTTTCCTGTTAACAGATCGTCAAGAGAAGGGGGCCTCACCACGTCACCCTCCGGTCCAGGCTCCGGTACTGGATCGCCTCCGCGAGGTGCTGAGAGCGGATGGTGCCGCTGCCCGCCAGGTCGGAGATGGTGCGGGCGACCTTGAGAATGCGATCGAGGGCGCGGGCAGAGAGGCCGAGCTTCTCGAAGGCCGCGTCCAGGAGCAGGCGCCCGGCCGGTTCCAGGACGCAGTGGCGCCGCAGATCCTCGGGTCCCATGCCCGCGTTGACCGGGGTGGAGGAGGCCTGACCGAAGCGGTCGAGCTGGATCGCGCGTGCCGCCGCGACCCTCTGAGCCACGCTCCCGGAGGACTCGCCGGCCGAACCGCGCAGCTCCTTGAGGCTCACGGCCGGAACCTCCACGTGAAGGTCGATCCGGTCGAGCAGCGGGCCGGACACCCGGCCCCGGTAGCGCTCGACCATCTTCTGAAGACAGCGGCACTCGAAGCGGGAATCACCCAGATGTCCACACGGACATCCCTGCGTTCCCTTTTTGCCACCTGCGCCTCGTAGCCCGGAAGCCTGC
>JANOCF010000189.1:0-2296 GCA_031412055.1 Holophagales bacterium
ATCATCGAGTCCCGTTACGCCATCTACGTGGGCGATCGTCTCTCCCCGAAGTGAGTGAAACGGGGCTCGCCGAGCCCTTGGGCTGACCCGATCCCCTGTGGTAATCTGGGCTCCCCTGATTTTTTGAGGATGACTCTTGGCTGACCAAAATCTCAACGGACGCCTGGTTCAGATTGTGGATGAGCTCGTACGCCGCGGGGTGACCCTCGAGCAGGCGCGACGAGAGTTCGAGCGGCAGTTCATCGTGGCCTCGCTGAAGACGAACCGGGGCAACTTCTGCCGCTCCGCCCGGTCTCTCGGGGTCCACCGCAACACCCTCCGCAACAAGGTCTCCGACCTGGGGATCGCGATGGAGGACTACGGCCTGGCCACGCGCAAGTCGCCGCGCCGCAAGTTATCGGCGATTCCCGAAACGTAGAAAGTGCCCAGCCGGGCACCGATCCTGCAGCAGTTTCAAGCCAGTCCATCGTGTAGCCGCCCGCGGAGGTGACGTGGGTGGCTCGTGCTGTTTCAGACCAGAACCTCAAGGGTTGGCGGGGCTTACCGTACGACCGCCGTACGACCGCAGTACCCATGGAGGCCAGGCCTATGAAGAAACGTCTGCCGTTCACCGCCGTCGCGACGCTGCTCTTTCTCGCCGTCACGTTCAACTCCACCCCGTCCGACACCGCGATCCCCGACCCTTACCGCTTCCCCGACAAGCCGCAGCAGGAGAGCCAGGCTCTTCAGGATCTGGCCCGCTGGGTCATGGAATCACGCCAGTCCCAAGGTCAGTTCCATGCCGTAACCTCCAGGGACCTCGACGCCGCTCTCTCCTTGGACGACTCCGAGAAGCCGGAGCCACGGAAGCTCCAGGCTTTCTCCTCCCCCGACGTCGCCCGCCGCGAGCTGCTGGTCGACCTCCCATACGGCTCCCAGATCTGGAAAGCGTCGCAACGGCACAAGGTGGACGGTCTCCTGGTCGCCGCCATCGTCGCGGCCGAGTCCAGGTTCGCGCCGAACGCCATCTCTCCCAAGGGAGCGATCGGCCTGATGCAGGTGCTCCCCTCCACGGCCGGCGCGTGCGACCTCTTCGATCCCTCCGCCAATCTGGATGCGGGGAGCCGCTACCTGGCCCGCCTGCTCAAGGAGTTTCATGGCGACCTGGAGAAAGCCGTGGCTGCCTACAACGCGGGCCCGGCCGCGGTGGCGCGGTACGGCGGAGTCCCGCCCTATACCGAGACCCGGCAGTATGTCCGCAAGGTTCTATCGCTCTACCGGAAGCACTCCGACCTGGTGTGGGAGAGATCCGGCCTGGGCCGGGATCCCTTCGTAGCCCTGCAGCCCCGCGACGGGGCCTGATTTTCTCGCAGACAGAGAGCTGCGCCAATACGGCGCGCGCGTGTGCCGGAACGGCGCTTTTGCCCTAGCTGTTCCGGCCGGTCCGCTCTTCGATCTGCTCGGGCGTCGGCTCGTCTTCCTTCAATCCCTTCTTGAGATTGCGGATCCCTTCTCCGATGCCCCGACCGATCTGGGGCAGGCGCGACGCGCCGAACAGCACGATGATGATGAGGAAGACGATAATCAGCTCTGGAACACCGAGACCAGGCATGTTTCACTCCTTGAAGCGCTCGCAGCGCTACGGTCAGTCTAGCAGATCACCGGTGCCCAGGCCCGGGCCAGGGCGCCAGTACCGCCGGCCAGATCCGCGCTCTCCGGCACGCGAGCGAGATGGCCCAGGCAGCGGGCCAGGGTCGGCGGGACCAGGGGCATGTGGCGGTCCGCTCCCCGGCGGGCGAACGAAGCGTAGGTGCCCACGGCCTTGAGGGTCCGCTGCGCCGCGGCGCGGTGATACTGAACGCGCTGAACGGGATGCCGGTCGAGCAGAGCCTCCTCCACCTCCGGCGGCGGGAAGAGCGTGTCGTTGAGCAGCGACGCCACGTCATAGGCCGGCGGGCCGAAGCGGAGGTCCTGGTGGTCGAGCACCACGAGGTCTCCATCGGGTCGAGCCATCAGGTTGCGCACCATGAAGTCCCGGTGACACGGTACCGGCGTCTCGGCGCCCAGGTTGTCGCAGATCGCGTCCAGGGCTTCGCTCAGGTCGCAGGTCAACTTCGCGTCCCCGGTGATCCCGCGGGGCTCGAGGTAGAGGTCCCAGGTCTGGGCGAGCTCCTTGCGCAGCAGCTCCCGTCCGAGAACCGGGTTGAGATCCGCGAGGCCCTCGGCGGGCAGGCGGGCGATGCGATCCGCCAGGTCGAGCCCGCGCTCGAACCAGACCGTCAGCTCGCTCCAGGGCCGGCCCTGTCCCCATTCGCCG
>JANOCF010000190.1:0-6921 GCA_031412055.1 Holophagales bacterium
TGTGGGTTGTTTTCCCAGGGCATCGGCCTGCGGCCACAGCCCTGGGCTGGACTCTACCGGCCCGTTGGGCCGGGCTACCGCCACAAAGTTAGCGCCTATGGGGTCAGGGGGTGAGGACTCTCCGCGGCAACGTCCCCTCGATCAACCCCAGCGTCGCCTCCACCACGGCCGCCAGCGGTTTCTCGTCCGCGATCCCCTTGCCCGCCAGCGCGAAGGCCGTTCCGTGATCCACGGACGTCCTCAGGAACGGCAGCCCCAGCGTCCAGTTCGTGGCCGTGCCGAAGGAGGCGGTCTTAACCGCGATCAGCCCCTGGTCGTGGTACAGGGCCAGGACCCAGTCGAACTCTCCGCGGCGGGCACGGGCGTAGAGGGAGTCGGCGCTCTCGGGTCCGTGGACGTCGATCCCGCGCTCGCGGCCCGCGGCCACGGCCGGAGCCAGGATGCGCCCGTCTTCCTCACCCAGCAGTCCGCCTTCCCCGGCGTGCGGGTTCAGACCCGCGAGGGCGATCTTCCCTCCGGCGTGACGGTGGAGACAGTCGAGCGCCTCCGCGATCGTGTCCCCCCTGACCTCATCCAGAGCCTCGCGCAGCGGCATGTGCACCGTGAGGAGCGCCACCTGCATCTCGGGAGCGAGAAAGGCCATCAGGTAGTCGCGCCCGTAGCGCTCCAGGCCGCAGGCCTCGGCCAGGTAGTCGGTGTGGCCCTTGAAGCCGGGAAGGTGATGGCGGGCGATCGACTCCTTGCTGACCGGCGCCGTCACCAGGCCGTCGGCCGCGCCCGAGCGCACCAGGGCCATTCCCGCGTCGAGGGCGGCCATGGCGCCGGCGGCGTCCGCCGGGCCGGAGCTGCCGAGGGTCAGGGTGCGGCGCGAGCCGACCGGGTCGAAAACGGGAATCTCCTGTCCCAGATTTTCGATCGCGGCGCGATCCGGAGGGGAGTCGAAGAAGCGGAGGCGGTCCCAGGGAACGTCTGGAAGAGACGGCCGGAGCGGCTCCAGGGCAGCGCGCTCCGCGATCAGGAGCGGCTGCCAGTCTGGCGGTGTCTGCGGGGTGCCGTGGGCCAGGAGCTTGAGGAGGATCTCGGGTCCGATTCCCGCGGGGTCGCCCTGGGTCAGGGCGAGGAGAGGCCGGCTCATGAACGGAAGGTCAATCCCTGGTTATCGGATCAATCGCGGTCGTCGGCGCCGCTGTCGGGCCGCCTGCCCCGCCGCTGCTTGAGCTCTTCCTCCTTGAACATATAGCGGATGAAGTGCTTCTGGATCAACAGGTTGGGACCGGCGTTGCGGTTCAGCTTGAGCGCCCCCTTGTCGTACCACTCGATCCAGCCGCGCAGCTCCTCGCCGTCGGTCAGGACCACCACCATCGGGGTCTTCGACGCCATCTGCTTGAGGTAGTAGAACTCCTCGGCGTTGGTCTGCTCGGGCGGCGCCTGCTTGCGGCGCACACTGCGGGAAGGCAGCTCCTTCTTGAGCTCGTTCATGTCGGGGCGGATCAGTTTGCGATTGGCCATGTTGGGATCCATCGAACGGTCCTAAGCCGAAGCCTGGGGTGCCTTCTCCTCCAGCCGGCTCGCCTTGTAATGGTCATCCTCGTAAGCCAGGCAGCAGAGCAGCCTTCCACACTGGCCCGAGATCTTGGACGGGTTGAGGCTCAGGTTCTGGCGCTTGGCCATGGAGATCGAGATGGGCCGGAAGTCCTTGAGCCAGGTCGAACAGCAGAGCGTGCGTCCGCACATCCCGATGCCGCCGATCAGCCCCGCCTCGTCCCGCGCACCCACCTGCACCATCTTCACCCGCACGGAGAACCGGCTCGACAGGTCGCGCACGAGCTGCCGGAAATCCACCCGCCCGTCCGAGGTGAAGTAGAACGTCGCCTTCTTGCCGTTGAGGGAGAAATCCACGAGCGAGATCTTCATGTCCAGGCCGAGCGTGCGCACACGCTCCTGCGCGAACAGCTTGCCGCTCATCTCGTTCTGGGTCTGGCGTTCGTAGGAGGAAAGGTCGACGTCCTCGGCCGGACGCAGGATCGGACGGGCGCTGGACTTCTGGCACGGCTTGAAGACCGGCATGGGAGACTGCTCGATACGGCCCTGCGCGGGCCCTGACTCGAGGTCCACCACCACCCGATCCCCCCGGACGAAAATTCGTCCTCCCGTGGTGCAAAGTGTCAGGTTCGTCTCCTCCCGAAACCTCACGCCGACGAAGGCGTCCTCCACCGCCGTCGACATCCCCTTGAACGAGCAACCGCTACAACCGCTCATGATTCCTTCCAGTCCCTTGCAACAGCGAAGCAAGCTCTATGCATGATGGGTACCAGCTTCCTCCGGCGGTCGCCGCCGAGGCGCAAGGGGGTTCAAGCTCGGTTACGACCGGGAGAGAATCGATGTAAACGTTATCACGAACCGGCCAGGACCCGGCGGCCGATGTCCCGGCGGTAGACCTTGCCCGGCCAGTCGATCTCGTCGGCCGCCGTGTAGGCCTTGCGCAGGGCGCCCGCCAGGTCGGAATCAACGCCGCAGACCGAGAGCACCCGGCCGCCCGCGCTGACCAGCTCTCCGTCCTCGGACATCGCCGTGCCGGCGTGGAAGATCTCCACTCCCGGATGAGCGGCGGCAATACCATCCAGGCCCCGGATGTGCTCGCCGGTCAAGGGCTTGCCCGGATAGCCCGGGCTCGCCAGGACCAGGCAGGCCGACACCTCCTTGCGGAAGGAGAGGCGCCGGACGTCGAAGTTGCCCCTCGCGCCGGACGCCAGCACGGGCAGGAGGTCGTCTTCCAGGCGCAGCAGCAGCGCCTGGCACTCGGGATCGCCGAAGCGGGCGTTGAACTCCAGCACGCGGGGACCGTCGGGCGTGAGGATCAGTCCGGCATAGACCACGCCGGCGAACGGCCGCCCTTCGGCAGCCATGCCGGCGACCGCCGCGTGGACGACCCGCTCCAGGACATCGGCCCCGGCTTCCGCCGGCAGAACCCCTGCCGGGCTGTGGGATCCCATGCCGCCCGTGTTCGGACCCGTGTCGCCGTCGCCGATCCGCTTGTAGTCCTTGGCCGTGGCCAGGGGAAGAACACGCTCGCCGTCCGAGAGCGCCATGAACGAGACCTCTTCCCCTACGAGGAAGGCTTCGATCACCGCCCGGTCGCCGGCCGAGCCGAAGCGCCGGTCCTCGAACAGCTCCCGGACCGCCTCGTCGTACGCCGCTTCGTCCTCGACGATCAGCACTCCCTTGCCCGCGGCCAGGCCGTCCGCCTTGAAGACCACGGGCCAGCCGAACCTGCCCTTGGCCGCACGCGCCTCGGCGGCGTCGTGGGCGACCACGAAGGGCGCGGTGGGGATGCCATGGCGCTCCATGAACTCCTTGGCGAAGACCTTGCTACCCTCGAGCTCCGCGGCGCGCATGGTGGGTCCGAACACGGCGTGGCCCCGGGCCGTCAGCTCGTCGACGAGCCCGAGGGTCAGCGGCAGCTCGGGGCCGACGACCGTCAGGTCGATCTTCATCTCGGTGACGAAATCGGCCAGGCGCTGGATCTCCTACACGGCGATGGGCACCAGGTCGGCCACCTGCGCGATCCCGGGGTTGCCCGGCGCGCAGAAGAGCTCGGTGAGGAGCGGGCTCTGGCGCAGCTTCCAGCAGAGGGCGTGCTCGCGGCCGCCGCCGCCGACGACCAGCACCCTCAAACGGTCTTCCTTTCGGCCGACGTGAGCGCGGTCATCGCCATGACGTCCAGGATGTCTTCCACGGAGCAGCCTCGCGAGAGGTCGTTGATCGGCCGGTCCAGCCCCTGGAGCATCGGCCCGACGGCACGCGCTCCGGCCAGCCGCTCGGTCAGCTTGTAGCCGATGTTGCCGGCGTCGAGGTCGGGGAAGACGAGCACGTTGGCCCGCCCCGCGATCGGGCTCCCCGGCGCCTTGCGCTCGCCGATCGACGGCACCAGCGCGGCGTCGGCCTGCAGCTCGCCGTCCACCTCGAAGGAGACTCCGCGCCCGCGCAGCACCTCCACGGCGGCGCGGACCTTCTCGACCTTCGGATGCTTGGCGCTGCCATGGGTCGAGAACGAGAGCAGGGCGACGCGCGGCTCCTCTTCAAGAAGGATGCGGCAGCTCGCGGCCGCCGCTTCCGCGATGTCGGCAAGCTGCTCGGGATTGGGATCGGGGACCACGGCGCAGTCGCTGTAGATCAGGCTGCGGCCGTCCGCCAGGACCATCAGAAAGCAGGAGGAGACCGTCTTGAGACCCGGACGGGGGCCGATCACCCGCAGGGCTGTCCGCATCGTCTCCGCCGTGGTGCAGACCGCGCCCATGATGGCGCCGTCCGCGCGCATCGAGGCGACTCGGAGCGCGGCGTAGTAGTTCGGCTCCTGGACGAGGCGCGGAGCGTCGGCCGGATCGAGGCCGCGCTCCTTGAGGCGCTCGGCGAGCCGGCTGGTCAGGTGGTGCAGGTCGGGCTCGGAGACGGGTTCAAGGATGGGGACGGTCTGAGACAGGCCGAGCTGCTCCGCGACCCGCGCGATCTCCTCGCGCCGGCCGACGATGCTGACGCGGCAGAGATCCATGGCAGCCGCCTGCTCGGCGGCGGCCAGGACCCGGGGATCCTCGCCTTCGGCGAGCACGATCGACGCGGCCACCTGGCTGGCCCGCATCCGCAGACGTTCGAGAAGGCTACCCAAACCGGCGGGGATTCTAGCAGAGGCCGGAACCCTAGCCCTTGAGGACCATGGCGCCGGTCGGCTGCGGCACGCCGCCCTCGGGCTCGATGGTTACGGCCCAGGCCTGGATCTGTCCGGAGGCCGCCAGGCGCTCGACCCGCATGCTGCCGGTGCCGGTCTCGTCCACTTCGAACGTCCCGGCCGACACCGGCTTCCCGTCCTCGATCCACCAGAGCTGGTAGGTCTTGTCCGACGCGAGAGCCGGCAGATCGCTGGCATAGAAGATCGCCCTGCCGCGCTGCCGGTCGACAAAAGTGCGGCCGCTCGCGCCCGGGCTCGGATCGAGCCCGGCGAGCTGGACCGCCTGCCCTTCGGGCGCGGTGATGATGGCGAGCGACTCGGCCATGCGCTGGTTCTCGGAGCGGGCAACACTGAGCTGCTGGTCCATCCCCTGCACCTGCCGCGCGAGCCGGTCGCGTTCGGCGGCCAGGCGCTCCACCTCGTCCCCGAGCCTCGCCTGGCGCCAGCCGGACCAGGCCGCGATCGCCAGGGAGGCCGCCGCCGCGAGCAGAGCCCAGCGCGCCAGGCCGCCCGGCCGGACCGTATGCGCCGCACGCGCCGAATGCGCCGTATGTGAGGACAACTGAGCTACTGGGGCCACGCTCCTGTCCCCGGCCCCAGCCGCCATCTTCACGACTCGCTGCCGCGTCGTCTCCGAAGGGGTGACCGGAGGAACCGAGACCGCCAGCTCCTCCAGGTCGCCCTGCCAGAGCTGGATCTGCCGGCCGCATTCGCGGCAGCCGGCGGCGAGATGAGCCTCCAGCTCCCGGAGCTCGTCGCCATCCAGCGCGCCCAGCGCATACGCCGGCAGCAGCTCTTCGTGGCGGATTGAGTGGACGGTGCTCATGACGTGCTCAACTCCTGCCGGAGTTTGTTCATACCCAGCAGGATGCGGGATTTTACGGTGCCCAAGGGCGCTTTCAAACGGTCAGCAATCTGAGTGTGGGTCAGTCCCTCGAAAAACGCAAGCTCGATGCAGTCGCGCTGCTCGGGGGACAGGACGCCGAGCGCCGAGCTGACCCGGCTGCGCGTCTCGGACTCCTCCAGCCGGTCCGTCCCGACCGGGTGGATCAAAAGGCTCGCCTCCTCGGCAGACTCCTCCTCGCGCCGCCGCCGCGCTGCGCGCCGCCGCATCCGGTCCAGCGCGCGGGAGCGTGCCAGCATCAGGATCCAGCCGCGGGCGCTGGAGCGCTCCGGGTCGAAGCGGCCGGCCTGGGTCCAGACCTGGAGAAAGGCCTCCTGGAGCACCTCCTCAGCCTCGCTGCGGGCGCCGAGCATGCGCGAAAGCAGGCCCAGCGCAACCGGGGAGTGGAGGTCGAACAGCCGCGTCAGGGCATCACCGTCCCCCACCGCAATGCGGCGGATCAGCTCGGCGTCGTCCTCGGGCGGGCGCGGATTCATAATGGACAAGAAGACCGCCGCAGTAGCCGACGATCTGTAGGAGTCTATCAAGAGTTCCACGTCTTTCCACGAATCTATTTTTCGAAGGTGAGGGAAGCCCACAGGCTTTCCCAGTCAGCCGCGCTCCCGGCAGGAGCGGGGATCATGTGGACCGCCTTGATCATCCAGAGGCCCGGCCGGTCGAGACGAAGCTCGGCGCGCCCGCCGGCGTCCGAGCGGACCGCAATCCTGCTGTCCGGAGACGCGCCGGAGATGGCCACCACCAAAGCTCCGGCCAGAGGCTTGCCGCGATGGAGGAGGCGGACCGGCAGCGACTCCCCGGCCTTCAAGGCATAGGGGTTCTTCTCCGGGACCAGCTCCAGGTCGAGGCCGAGGACCCGGTCGAAGCCGGCTCCCTTGCCGTTTCCTACCGCCAGCAGCGACTTGGCGCAGCGCGAGTAGATCTCCCTGACCTTGTCCGGTTGGCCCGGTTGGCCCGGTCGGCCCGGTAGGCGCGCCCGCTGCTCGCGGACCTTCTCCAGTCCCTCCTCGCCGAGATACGCGTCGAACTTGGGACCTTCCAGCTCGACCCGGGCGTGGTTGCTGTCGTAGACGACCCAGTGGAGGCCGGGAGACGACGGTGATACCCAGCCGGCCGGATCCGACCCGGGCGTCCCCGCGACTTCGGTCTCTCCGGAAGGTCCGATCACCGCGAAGCGCTCGATCCGCTCGGGCATGCGGGGCAGGGACTCGCCGTGAAGGTGCTCGCCGACCTGGAGCCGGACCGAGACCCGGGAGCCCGGCTGCGGACGGAAGCTCGACGGCTCGATCCAGAAGTC
>JANOCF010000191.1:0-2788 GCA_031412055.1 Holophagales bacterium
CCGGTCTCCAGGGTGCGCAGACTCGGAAGCGTCCGGCCGGCGGCGGCAAGCTCGGTCACGAGGAGCTTCCAGTACGAGGTCGGCATGTGGATCGCGGTGATGCCCCAGCGATCGATCAGTCCGGCGAGCTCCGGCACGCTCCACAGCTCGCCGCCGCGAGGGAAGTACGCGGATCCGCTCGTCAGGGGAGCGAGCATCTGCTCCACGGAGGCGTCGAACCCGTCGGCATAGGCTCCCAGCATCCGGTCGCCCGGCCCCAGGTCCATGTGCGACGAGATGGCGGCCATCTGTTGAGCCAGGGGACCATGAGGCACTCCGACTGCCTTGGGGACGCCCGTCGAGCCCGAGGTGTAGATCATGTAGGCGAGCGCCTTGGGAGGGATCTCTATCTCGGGCGGAGTCTCTGGGCCGGATTCGCTCATCCTGAGCAGCGCCTCGTCGTCCAGCAGCACGGAGGCGCCGCTGTCGGCGAGCAGGAGGCGCTGGCGCTCCTCAGGCAGTCTGGGATCGATCGGCACGTACGCTCCGCCGGCCTTGGCGATCCCCAGAAACGCGAGCGCCCAGCCTTCCCCCCGCTCCACGGATACGGCGACCGGCGTCTCCAGGCGCGTCCCGGCCTCGCGCAGGGCATGGGCGATCCGGTTGGCCGCGCGGTCCAGCTCGGCAAAGGTGAAGGTCCTGCCGTCGCCTCCGATCGCCAGCGCGTCCGGGGTCCGCGCGGCCCACTCCTCGATCCGGTGATGAAAGAGGGGGATGGCGGGCGGCTCAAAAGGCTCGCTCCACTCGACGGTTACCTGGTGCCGCTCGGCCTCTCCCATCACCGGCAGAACGGACAGTCTGCGCTCCGGATCGGCGGTGATCCCTTCCAGGAGGGCGCCCAGCCGCTCCAGCAGGCGCTCGGCGGTGGCCGCGTCGAAGAGGGCGGCGTCGTACTCCAGAGCGGCCCGCAACCCGGTGCTCCCGGTCGGTGCCTCCACGAAGGAGAGGCTGAGATCGAACTTGGCGGCGCCCGGAGTCATCGGCAGCGGCGCAAGGGTGAGTCCGGGCAGCTCCAGCGTGGCGGTCGGGGCGTTCTGGAGCACGAGCATCACCTGGAAGACCGGGGAGTGGTAGAGGCTCCGCTCCACGCGCAGCTCCTCGACCAGCTTCTCGAAGGGCAGGTCCTGGTGGGCGTAGGCCGCGAGAGCGGTGGCGCGGGTACGGGCGAGCAGCTCGCGCAAGGATGGGTCGCCGTCGAGACGGCCGCGCAGGGCCAGGGTGTTCACGAAGAAACCGATCAGCCCTTCGAGCCACGGGTGGGTACGGTTGGCGATGGGAGTGCCCACGACCAGGTCGTCCTCGCCGGTGAGGCGGTGGAGCAGACCCTGGAACGCGGCCAGGAGGACCATGAAGAGGGTCGCGCCCTCGCGGCGGGCCATCTCGCGCAGGGCGCCGGCGATGCCGTCAGGGATGTCCGCAAAGCGGTGCCCGGCGGGACCCGAGCCTTGGGTACGAGGGCGGTCGAGCGGCAGGTCGAGGACAGACGGAGCGCCCTCCAGCGCCTCGCGCCAGTGGACGACCTGGGCCTCCAGCGCCTCTCCCCGCAGCCAGCCGCGCTGCCACACCGAAAAATCCGCGTACTGGATCGGCAGCTCGGGCAGGCTGGCTCCGCCGTAGAGGGCTGCCGTCTCCTTGACCAGGACGCCCACCGACCAGCCGTCGCTCACCACGTGATGGGTGCACAGGAGCGCCACCCAGTCGCGCTCGTCCAGCATGAGCAGTCCGGCCCGGAGCAGCGGTCCCCGGGCGAGATCAAAGGGCCGTGCCGACTCCTGCCGGGCGATCCGTCCGGCCTCGGCTTCGCGGAGGCTCTCCGGCAGCCCGTGGAGGTCGACCACCGGCAGCCAGAAGGGCCGAAACGGGTGGACGCGCTGGCGCGGCTCGCCGTCGGTCACCGGGAAGGTGGTGCGCAGCGGCTCGTGCCGGCGCACGATCTCCTGGAGGGTCCGCTCCAGCGCCGCGGGGTCGAGGCCGCCCGAGAGTCGCAGGGCCGCGGGCATGTTGTAGGCCGAGGTACCCGGCAGCAGCCGGTCCAGGAACCAGAGCCTCTCCTGGGCGAAGGACAGCGGGAGGTCGCCATCTCTGGGCACCCGAACCAGGGGAGGCGCCGTCCGCGCCACGCCCGCTCGCAGGGCCTGCTCGATGCGGGCCGCGAGCCCCGCCAGGGTCGGGCTCTCGAACAGGCTCCGCACCGGCAGCTCCACGCCGAAGGTCTCCCGCACACGGGCGAGCACCTGCGTCACCCGGAGCGAGTGGCCGCCGAGGCTGAAGAAGTCGTCCGCGGCGGAGATGTTATCGGTCCCGAGGACCTCGCCCCAGATGCCCGCGAGCATCTCCTCGACAGGCGTGCGGGGCGCCTCCTCGACCGGCTCATTGCGAATCGGATCGGGCAGCGCGCGGCGGTCGACCTTGCGGTTCGGAGTGAGCGGCAGGGCGTCCAGATAGACGAACGAGGACGGGACCATGTACTCGGGGAGCCGCGAGCGGAGGAAGTCGCGCAGCTCGCGGGGGTCCGGCGCAGCCACGTCGGGGACCGCGTAGGCCACAAGGGTCTCTCGCCGGAGGATAACCACGGCCTCGCGGACCGCTGGATGGCGGGCCAGCGCGGCCTCGATCTCCCCCAGCTCCACGCGGAAGCCGCGGATCTTGACCTGGAGGTCGGCGCGCCCGAGCGGGTCGGGGTCGCGTGACTCGAGCTCGAGCCCCTCTTGTACTCACAAGTAGAGGGGGGCGGCGTGGCGGCCCTACA
>JANOCF010000192.1:0-3813 GCA_031412055.1 Holophagales bacterium
GGGAGGGGGGCTCGGGAGGAGCGGGAGAGGGGACGGGGGTGAGGGCCACCAACGTTCCGCCCAGATACGCCTCCCGGCACGCCCCCCGCCTCACCTTGCCGCTCGAGGTCTTGGGCAGGCTCCCCGCGCGGATCGGCACGACGTCGTGAGGCGAGATCTCGTGCTCGCGCAGCACGGCGGCGCGGATGGCCTCGACCGCCTCGCGCGCTTCGGCCTCACGGCGCCGCTCCAACTCGTGGACGATCACCAGCCGCTCCTCGCCCTCGGCCTCCACGGAGAAAGCCGCGCCGCCGCCCGGACGTAGCGCGCCGTGGCTCGCCTCCGCAGTCCGCTCCAGGTCGTGCGGATAGAGGTTGCGACCGCGGACTACGATCAGGTCCTTGAGCCGCCCGGTGACGAACAGCTCCCCCGTCTCCCCGGAACTGTCGAAGATCCCGAGATCGCCTGTGCGCAGGAAGGGACCTTCGCCGTTGAGCCGGGCGCCAAAGGTATGCTCCGACTCCTCGGGCCGGTTCCAGTAGCCGGCGGCCACGCTCGGCCCGGCGACCCAGACCTCCCCCTCCTGGCCAGCCGGCAGCTCGCGCCCGGTCTCGGGATCCACGATGGCCAGCCGCTCGCCGGGCCAGGCGCTGCCGCAGCCTACGAGAAGCCTTCCCTTCTCCTCGCGCAGCGCGGGCGCGGTCTCCGGGTCTCCGCCGCTGACGAAGAGCGTGGCCTCGGCCAGGCCGTAGCACGGGTAGAACGCCTCCCGGCGAAAACCTTGCGGCGCAAAGGCTTCGGCAAAGGCGTTCAAGGTCTCGGCGCGTACGGGCTCGGCGCCGTTGAACGCCACCTTCCAGCTCGACAGGTCGAGCCCTTCGCGCTCCTCGGGAGGGATCTTGCGCACGCAGAGCGAGTAGGCGAAGTCGGGGCCGCCGCTGGTCGTGGCGCGGAAACGGCCGATGGCCTCCAGCCACCGGCGCGGCCTCTGGAGGAACGAGAGCGGCGACATCAGCACGCAGCTCGCTCCGCACCAGAGCGGCTGGAGCACGTTCCCGATCAATCCCATGTCGTGGTAGAGCGGAAGCCAACCCACCACGACCGAATCCTCCGACTGCGCGAACGCGCGCTCGATGGCGCGCTCGTTGGCGATCAGGTTGCCGTGCGTGACCTGCACGCCCTTGGGGGTCGATGTGGAGCCGGAGGTGTACTGGAGAAAGGCGAGGCTGTCCGAGCTGATCGCTGGCGCACGCCAATCCTCCCCCAGCTCAAGGCCATCCACGGCAACGATCTCGGCGGACTCGACCTCCCGGCCTACGCGCTCGAGAAGCGGCGAAATCGTGAGAGCAAGCCGGGGCCGGGCGTCGTCGATCAGGCTGCGCAGCCGTCCCGTGCCGCGTCCGGGAGATGGCGGATAGGCCGGCACGGCGACTGCGCCGGCATACAGGCAGCCGAGGAATGCCGCCACAAAGTCGAGCCCGGGGGGAAACAGCAGGAGCACCCGCTCGCCCGCAGCCCCTCGGCGCTGCAGATCTGCTGCGATGGCGCGGGCGCGCTCGTCCAGCTTGGCGTAGGTGAGGCGCTCGGTCGGCTGCTCACCGTCACCGAGGAACGTAAAGGCAAGCCTCTCCCCCAGGCGCTCGGCCCGCTCGCGGACGACCTCGACGAAGCTCTGGGGTACGGTCAACGGTCTTTTCTCCACCCCCGAAAGGGTCTTCCATTTTGTCATGCGCAGAAATCTCTGCGCGGCCCTTTGATGCAGATTCTACGCTGGAAGCGCCCAACGCGGAGCGCATTAGACCGTGGGACCGGGAAGGTGTCAATGCCTTTTTCGTCTGGTTCAGGAAATAGACCGCATGAGATACGTACGGTCTCCGAGAGGCGCGGAGAGAGGGCCGGATACACAAGAGGCGGATTCCCCTATCTTTGTGACACAACACCCGCCGCCCGACACATTCCACCAGCCGGTAACGTGCCTCCACCCGGGAATCGATACATTCCACCCGCGGATGGGTCTACCTCGCCACGGATTGACCTGCTCCACCGGCGGGTGGGGACCCGGCACCCGCCGGTAGAGCCTTCACACCCGCGGGTGCCGGGCTTGCACCGCCGGGTGGAACGTTTCGACCCGGCGGTGGAATGCTTCCGCCAGAGACCGGAATGTGTCAGAAGGGTCGAGTAGTGCTTCCAAACGAACAGCCCACGCCGGGGAACCTCACCGGCACCTGCCCGGCAGCTCCGGCCGGCCCCCGCGCGCGCCGCGCCGTCGCTTCGTCCTTCTCAAGCCTACCCCCCCAGCGCCGCG
The DNA here is from genome assembly GCA_031412055.1 of Holophagales bacterium. GTDB lineage: Bacteria > Acidobacteriota > Thermoanaerobaculia > Multivoradales > UBA5704 > DATMER01. The sequence goes on from JANOCF010000192.1 coordinate 2,285, forward strand.
AGCTGCTCCTCGAGCTTCTCCCACTCGCCCATGAGCTGCACGACCTTCTCGGAAAGGGTCTTCTGCTCCAGCTCCAGCTTCTTTACCTGGTCCCGCGAGTTGCGGTCGAAGAAGGTGGGGTCGCAGAACATCTCGTTGATCGCGTTGACGCGGGACTCGGACTTCTCCACCTGGGCGGTGAGCTCGTCGCGGCGCTTCGCGAGGTCCTTCTGCAGCTTCTGCCGCTGCTTGTCGTCCCCGGCGTTGCCATTGCCCCCAACACCGCCGATACTCTTCGCCGCGGAGGCCGCGGCCTGGGCCTTCTTCTTCTGCTCGCGCCGTATGCGCAGCACGGCCTCGGCATCCAGATGGTCGTCTCCCAGCTTCTCCAGGTACTCCTCGTAGGTGCCGCGGAAGTCCTGAAGCCCCTTGGGCGAGATCTCCACGACGCGGTTGGCGAGCTGCGACACGAACCAGCGGTCGTGCGACACGAAGAGCAGGGTGCCGTCGTAGGCCTTGAGCCCCTCGACCAGCGCCTCGATCGCCTCCAGGTCCAGGTGGTTCGTGGGCTCGTCCAGGATCAGCACGTTGGGCTTGGTCACGGAGAGCTTGCAGAAGACCAGGCGCGCGGCCTCGCCGCCGGACAGGCTCCCGACCTGCTTCTTCACGTCGTCGCCCGAGAACATGACCATGCCCAGGTTGCCGCGCACGACGCCGATGACCTCGCCCGGGATGCACTCCCAGAGCCAGGCTTCCACGCTCTGCTTGCTCCCCTTGGCCACCTCGTTGTGGTCCTGGGAGAAGTAGCCGGGGCGGGTCTCGTAACCCCATTCGATGTTGCCCTCGTCCGCGTCGACCTCTCCGACCGCGATCTTGAGCAGGGTCGACTTGCCGATGCCGTTGGGGCCGATGATGGCGATCCGGTCGCCGCGCTCCACCCGCAGCGTGACGTCCTTGAGCACCTGCTTGTCGCCGTAGGCCTTGGAGATCCCCTCCAGTTCCAGCACCTGCCGGCCGCTCGGCCGGACCTGCTTGAACTTGAAGGTCGGATACCGCCGTGAGGACTGGGGCAGACGGTCGATGACGATCTTCTCGATCATCTTGACCTTGCTCTGGGCCTGGCGCGCCTTGGTGGCCTTGGCCTTGAAGCGGTCCACGAACGCCTTGTGGCGGGCGACCTCCGCCTCCCGCTTCTCGATCTCCGCCTCTTTGCGGTCCCGGTTGCCGACCTTAGCTACCATGAAGGCCGTGTAGTTGCCGGGGTAGACCATGATGGTCTCGTAGTCCACGTCCACGATGTGGGTGCAGATGTTGTCGAGGAAGCGATGGTCGTGGGAGATGACCACCGCCAGGCCCTTGTACTCCTCCAGGAACTTCTCCAGCCAGCGGATGGAGAGGATGTCGAGGTGGTTCGTGGGCTCGTCGAGGAGCAGGGCGTCGGGGTTGGCGGCGAGCACCTGGGCGAGGAGGACGCGCAGCTTGAAGCCGCCCGACAGGGTCGACAGCGGGTTGCGGTGGACCTCGGTCGGGATGCCGAGCCCCTCCAGGAC
>JANOCF010000193.1:0-5462 GCA_031412055.1 Holophagales bacterium
CGACAGGAAGCGCTCGCGCTTCTCCAGGGCGAGGAGCTGGTAGTCCATCTTGGACTCCCAGAGATCGCTCCACTCGTCCCAGCCGATGTAGTGCTTCTGCTCCAGCAGCTCGCGCAGCGCCGAGAGGCCGGTCTGGTTGATCAGGATGTTCTTCTCCTGCTTGTGCAGGGCTCCGAGGACCTGGCGGACGGTCTCCGCGGTCCGCTTGACGGCCTCTTCCAGGATGGAGATGCGCTCCAGGAGATGCTCGTCGAAGGAGAAGCTCTCCTCGACTCCCTCCTCGTACGCGTCCTCTTCATCGCGCAGGGGTCCCGAGACCACCATGAGCTTCTGGTGGCAGCGGACGCAGTACTCGTGGTCGTCCCGGTTGGGCGCGCCACAGACCTGGCAATACATTCCGCGCTCGTGTCCCCCGTCCTGTTCAGGCCTCATCGTATACATAGAAACCTCGCCCGGACTTCCGCCCCAGGTAGCCAGCATCGACCATCTTCACCAGCAGCGGGCAGGGGCGGTACTTCGGATCTCCGAAGCCGTCCTGGAGAACCCGCAGGATGTCGAGACATACGTCCAGGCCGATGAGATCGGCCAGTGCCAATGGACCCATGGGATGGTTCATCCCTAGCTTCATAACCTCGTCGATGGCCTCCGGCTTCCCGACCCCCTCGTAGAGGCAGTAGACGGCTTCGTTGATCATCGGCAGGAGGACCCGGTTGGAGACGAACCCCGGCGCGTCGTGGACCTCGACCGGTGTCTTGCCCATCCGGCGCGATGCCGCCTCGACCGCGTCGTAGGTCTCCTGGTCGGTGGCCAGGCCCCGGATCACTTCGATGAGCTTCATCACCGGCACCGGGTTCATGAAGTGCATGCCGATGACCTTGGCCGGCCGCGAGGTGGAGGCCGCCAGCTTCGTGATCGAGATCGAGCTGGTGTTGGTGGCGAGGATCGTGCCCGGCGAGCAGACGCGGTCCAGCTCGGAGAGGACGCCCTGCTTGACGTCCAGCCTCTCCACCACCGCCTCGACCACGAGATCGGCTTTCTCCAGGGCAGCGAGCCGCGAGTCGGAGCTGACGCGGGCGAGCGCCTTGTCCCGCTCCTCGGCCGCGAGCTTGCCCTTGCTCACCAGGCGTTCCAGTCCCTTGCCGATCTGGGCCACGCCGCGCTCCAGCGCCTGCGGTGCCACGTCGACCAGGATCACGTCGTATCCGCTCTGCGCCGCGACCTGGGCGATGCCGTGCCCCATGGTACCTGCGCCGACCACGCCAATTGTTTGGATGGACCCCATCTTGATAGACCCTTCCCCTCTAGCCGCAAAGGCGGCGGAACGCTCAGCCTAACGAGATCGGCCGTCAGGGGTCAAGGCGCCGGTGTCCGCGGGGTCTGGGGCGCAGGAAGGCCCACCTCCAGCTTCGGCGGAGCCTCCGCCAGGTACTCTCCCAGGTCGTTCAGGGCCTCGGCGGCCCGCGGATCGCCCGCCTCGCGGTAGCAGCGGACGCGCAGGGCCAGAAACCTCTCTTCCCAGAGGAGATGCCCCTCGTAGGGCTCGAACGCCTCGGCGCACCGTTTGCCGACCAGGTCGGACAGCTCGAAACGCAGACGCAGGCGGGCGTGCTCGACCATGCCGACCGCGAAGGGCCGGGCAACCGACGCCTCCAGGGAGGCGGCCGTGGAGACGTCGCGGTGCGCGACCCGGTTGGCGAGACGGAGCCCGCGCTCCAGCAGGCCCAGGTGCGGCCACGGATCCTTCTGCGCCTCTCGGAAGGCAGCCGCGAGATGGCGGCCGGCCTCCGCACCGCGACCCGACGAGTGGTGCCAGATGCCCAGGATCAGCTCGGCCTCCACCGGTTGCCCCGCCGCTAAGATCTGCCCGGCGTACTCCTGCGCCCGGGCGTCGCCGGCCCCGGCCAGGCACTCGGCCACGAGGAGAAGGTCGGCGTGCGACAGCGGCGGCATGGGCTGGGAGAACCAGTTGCCGCAAGCGCCCGGAAGATCGAGACGGCCGTGGGCCTCGCGGGCCAGCCGCCGAAGCTCCCTTTCCGGATGGTTTGGATCACGCCCCTGAATGCTGGGGCCTGCCTGGCGCCAGAGCAGGCGGCGCGCGTCCTTCAGCTCGTCCACGAGGCTCCAGTCCAGCGGCGCGGTTCCCTGGATCGTGGGACGGCTCGCGGGCAGGTGCTCCCCGCGCAGGCGGACCAGGGAGACCATGTCCTCCACCTTGAACTGCCCCGTGCGACCGAGGTTGCGGGCGAAGCCGAACTCGAGGATCGGCCGGTCGTCGGTGTTGATCCAGGTTCCCGTCCGCTTCTGAACCGAGCGGGCGAAGGCCGGCGAGGCGATGTAGCCGGAGTAGAACCCCGGCGCGCCGCCCACGCCCCAGGTGCGCAGCAGCGCCTCCCGGTAGGGGGATTGGCCCGCGCGGACCCGGACCCGGTCGAAATCGTGCACCAGCGGCTCGCGGGTCGCCACCAGGAGCAGGTCGCCGGCGTTGATCTCCCAGGTCTCGACCGCCGGAAACGCGGCGCCGAGCGTAGCGTAAACCGTGCTCACCACCTCGGCGTCCAGCTCGTAGCCCTGGAGCCACTGGAGAAAGATTCCGCCCGGTCGCAGGCGGTCGTGCACCGCGTGGTAGAAGTCCTCCGAGAACAGGCTGGCGATCCCCGCCCGGTAGGGATTGGACGGCTCGGAGAAGATGACGTCGTAGGTCTCCGAGGTGGTCAGCAGGAGCTCGCGGCCGTCGCCGAAGGACAGGTTGATCTTGGGATTGTTGAGCGCGTCGTGGTTGACCCCCGAGAGAATCTCGGCCACGCGCACCACCGCGGGCTCCAGCTCCACCACGTCCACGCGCTCCATCGAGGGGACGGCGGCGAGCCAGCCGGCCGTGCTGCCCGTGCCCAGGCCGATGACCAGCGACCGCTTCGGGTCCGGATGGAGCATCGAGCCCACCAGCCCGCCCATGATCTGGGTCGGAGCGTCCGACCGGGCGCTGCCGTCCGCCTTGCCATTGACCAGGAAGGCGACCTCCTGGCCCATGTCCAGGGCCACGCTGCTCTCGATCCCGTCGCGCTCCCAGACCACGGTCCGCCGCCGGGTCTCCATCAGGTTGCGGACCTCGTTCGGACCGCTCCAGCGGCTGTCCACGCGGCCCGCGCCGATGGGGCTGTGGCGCCAGAAGGCCGTGGGGCCGGGAGCGGCGGCAAAGACCGCTGCAAGCACGGCCAGCAGGATCGGAACGGTCGCCGGACGCCAGCTCTTGCCCGCGCGCTGATCGAGGACGACGGCCACCAGCGCCAGGACGAGAAGCAGCACCGCGACCAGCCGCCAGACCCCTGGCGCGCTGAGCAGCGGAATCAGGCCGAAGCCGCCCGCGATGGAGCCGACGATGGCACCCACCGTGTTCGACGCGTAGGTCACGCCGATCTCCCGCCCGACCTGCCGCCTGCCGGAGCCGAGCAACGCGATGAGCAGCGGGAACTGGTAGCCTGCCACGATGGCCGCGGGCAGGACGACGATCGTTGTCACCACCGTCCAGCCGAGGACGAGAGGCAGGAATCCGACCCCGGCGAAGGGCCGCAGCAGCGCCGCGAGCACCGCCAGGCGGTCCCCCAGGGCCAGGGGAAAGGCGAGCGCCAGGGCTTCCAGGGAGCAGGTGGCGGCGAAGCCCGCGAGCGTGGGGCGCCGCCGCAACGGACCGGCGCCGTAGAGCAGCCCGCCGATTCCGATGCCGAGCAGGGCCACCGCGAGGATCAGCCCGAAGGTGTAGGACGAGCCGCCCAGGAGCGGAGCGAGCATCCGGTACCAGACCAGCTCCATGAGCAGGAACGCGAGGCCGACTCCCGCCGCGGCCACGGGCACGAACCAGCCCGGCATACCGGAAGGCTCGGGGGTCTCTTCAACCTCCGGCGCAGGCGCCGCAACGACCACGGGCGCTTCCGAGTCGGTCTCCATCCTCTGAGAGAGCGACCACGCCCGGACGGCCACGAGCAGGTTGAGCAGCGCCGCCACCCAGACGGTGCGCTGGATGCCCAGGATCTCCAAAGCCCAGAAGGTCGTGATCAGGGCTCCGACCACCGCGCCCAGCGTGTTCACGGCGTACAGAAGACCCGTGGCGCGCCGCCCCGGGTCGGACGCCTCCTCCACCGCGCGGGCCATGGCCGGAAGGGTCCCGCCCATAAGAAAGGTCGGACCGCCCAGAACCAGGACTGACAGGAGAAGACGGACGGCGCTCCCGCCTACCGGCCCCAGGGCTTCGCTGCCGCCGAGGGCGATATAAGACTTCTGGACGAGCAGGACGAGCCACGGGGACAGCCCAGCTCCGAGGGAGATTCCGGCCTCCAGCAGGGCATAGAAGCGGAGAGGGTTGCGTTGCCGGTCTGCCCTGCGGCCCAGGATGAGCCCGCCGAAACCGAGGCCGGCCATGAAGATGGCGAGCACCGCCGCGGAGGCCGCGGTCGAGGCGCCGAACACCAGCCGCAGGCTGCGCAGCCACGCGGTCTGGTAGACCAGCGCGCAGAACCCGGAACTGAACAGCAGCAGCGCGGCACGCACCAGGACGGGAGACATCGAAGACCTCCAAAAGCCGTTGAATCGAGGCTGCAACGCTATCACGGGCCTGCGTCTAGAATGGCCGTCCATGAAGGACCCCGATCTCCGCGCCCGCTTCCTCGGTCTCCCCCCGGACCACCAGGACCGTCTCGTGGTCCTGAGCCTCTTCGAGGAAGGCCTGGTGGACCTCAACGTCCTCGGCATCCTCTCCGAGATCGAAGGGGTCCCGGCCCGATTCACGGGCGTGGACCGCGACGCCTGGGAAGAGGTGCTGGAGGCCGGCGCCCGCGAGGATCTGCTCACCCGCTCCATGGCGGCCGTCTACCGGACGGCTCCCGGCCTGCCCACCTTGCTGACTGCCATCTGGCAGGAGCGGGCGGGGGACGCCTTCGAGATGGAACGGGAGGCCGCGGACGCCGCCTTCCTCCGGGCGTTCGCCGTGGTCGGAGAGTGGCTGAACGATCAGCTCGGAGAGGAAGGGGAAGAGATCGCCCTGGAGGTGCTGGAGATCCAGAAGCCGGCCCTCGCCGCGGCTGCGGGCCACGCCCTGGAGCGCAGGATGTTCCTGGAAGCCCAGTCGCTCCTCGAGCCGCTCAACGCCTTCCTGAACCGCAACGGGACCGTCGAGGATACCCAGGAGGCCGAGGCCTGGGTGGAGCGCGGCCGGGAGGTCCTGGAGGCCGAAGGGAGCACGCCACAGCCCGACACGCCCGAGGGATCGCTCTGGTTCTTCCTGGTGGGAGCCCAGGCGAGCCGGCTCCACCGGGCCGGGCTCCTGGACGAGGCCGAGACCCGCTACGAAAGGCTGCGCGGCATGCTGGAGAGGTCCGGAAGCGAATGGGCCCAGAGCCGGGGCGCCGCGCCCCAGCACCCCCGCGGGACCGGCGCCCGGGCCCCCGGCGCGGCCGGGACCGCCCAGGCGC
>JANOCF010000194.1:0-2062 GCA_031412055.1 Holophagales bacterium
CGGGGACGGCTTCCTGCCTGGTCCCCATCCAGCCCTCCGGCTCGGCCTTGCCCTTCTTCTGCGTCCACCCGGCGGGCGGCGATGTGCTTTGCTATGCCGCTCTGGCGCGCCATCTGGGTCCTGGCCAGCCCTTCTACGGCCTCCAGTCCAGGGGGCTGTCGAGCGACGATCCGCCGCTCGAAGGGGTTCAGGAGATGGCGGCGCTCTATATCGAAGAGATCCGGCGGGTGCAGCCGGCCGGCCCCTACCGGCTCGGCGGCTGGTCCCTGGGCGGTGTGATCGCGTTCGAGATGGCGTGCCAGCTCGCGGCTGTGGGCGACGAGGTGGCGCTGCTGGCCCTGCTCGACAGCTCGCCGAGTATTGCCGGTCGTATTGCCGGTCGTAGTGCCGGTGGGACGGACGGCGGGCACGGCGAGATGCCGGATGACATCTCGCTCCTGCTCGACATCGTGGCCTACGTCGCCAACCTCTGGAACAAGCCGAATCTGACGGCCTCGCGGGCAGAGTTGGAGGCGCACGCTCCCGAGGCGCGGCTGGACTTCGTTCTGGACCTGCTGCGCGAGGCCGGCTTCCTGCCGCAGGGTGCGGGCAGGGCCCAGATCCGGCGCGTGCTGGATGTGTACCGGGCAAACGCTTTCGCCGTCCGCTCGTACGAGTTGTCACCCTACGCGGGTCCGCTGACCCTGTTCAAGGCAGAGGACAGGGCGACACCGGATGCCTTCGATTGGGGACAGTTTGCCGCGGGACAGATCGAGGTCGAGACCGTCCCCGGGCACCACCTCAGCCTCCTGGCGGAGCCGAACGTCCGCACGCTTGCACACAGGCTGCGGCGCTCTCTTGAAGGCGCGGCTCTGGATGTGTGAAAGCTGTGGCGCTATTTCTTCCGCTTGAAGACGCCCTCGATCACATGGATCTCGGTCTTGTCCTGGAACATGAAGTCGAGACGGTACTCGAACTGGTCCGCGCCGAGAAGCTTCAGGGTCTCGCGGCGGTCGAAGCTGTCGCCGGTGAAATAGTTGATCATCGTAGCCAGGAAGACAAAGGTCCTGGTCGCCTCATCCCAGGTGCCGGTCTCCACGACTTCGCGCGGGTCACCGGTGGTCAGCAGGACGCGCTTGTACTCCTGGCTGCCGGGGTTGAACCCGAGAAAGCTCGTATTGTGGAAGCTCCCGTCCTTGCCCAGGTCGAACGTCATGTCGCCCTGCAGCCACTTGTGGTCGAAGGCCCAGCGGGACTCCATCTTGCCGGGAGCCGAGATCTCCCGCGGCGGCATACCCTGCAGCACGGTCTTGAAGGTCCCTTCCCAGTTCCCGGCAAACTGATCGATGACCTTGTAGCGCGCCTGGAGCGCCTCCATGGCCTTGGCGCGGTCGCGGGCCTCGTCTTCGTCCGACCGGGCCGCCTCCGAGGAGGTCTTCTGCGCCACTGCGGGCAGCGGCCAGGACACGCCTGCCAGCGCGAGGAGAATGCACAGCTTCTTGAGGGTCTTCATCAATGGCTCCTTGATCCGCGCGCAATCCTAACTCAGTCTGGGGGCGCCGAAGACGACTTTCAACCAGGGCTATATCGAGTGAGCGGAGCCGTGACCGGCACCAGATGACATAATCGCCTTCCTACAGGGAACGTCGCCCCTGCGGGGTTATCGGACCATGGATGCCTCATAGCGTTCCCCTCATCACCACCATCGCCGCTGCCCTGGGGCTTGCCCTCATCCTGGGGTTCGCCGCCGTCCGCCTGAAGCTGCCGGCTCTCGTCGGCTACCTGCTCGCCGGCGTCATCATCGGCCCGGCAACGCCGGGGTTCGTCGCCGATGTCGATCTCGCGAGCCAGCTCGCCGAGATCGGGGTCATGCTGCTTATGTTCGGCGTCGGACTGCACTTCTCGTTCGACGATCTGCTGGAGGTCCGGAAGATCGCGCTTCCCGGCGCGCTGGCCCAGATCGGCGCCGCGACCGCCCTCGGCGCCATGGTCGCGATGCTCTGGGGCTGGAGCCTCGCCGAGGGGATTGTCTTCGGACTTGCGCTCTCCGTCGCGAGCACGGTCGTGCTGCTGCGGGCTCTGG
>JANOCF010000195.1:0-2308 GCA_031412055.1 Holophagales bacterium
CCCCCCCCCACCACCCCCGCGATCCCCGACTACTCGGCCCTGCCAGACCATTAGACCTTCCTGGAGTTCATTCGGGTGCCCTGCCGCGCCCGCGCCAGCCGCCAGGATCTCGCCGAGTGGCTGCTCAAGCGGATCACCCACGTGGTGAAGCCGGAAGAGCCGCTCATCGTCGGGCTCGACCATGCCTTTTCCTTTCCTCAGACCTACATGGACCGCCACCAGCTCACGAGCTGGGACAAGTTCCTGGAGGACTTCGAAGGGCACTGGCCCACGGACAAGTTCTCCGTCCGCGAGCTCCTGCCGGGCAACCCCCGCACGGGCGACCCGGACGAGCACCGTCTGACCGGCCGCTGGACCGCCTTCCCGCGCAGCGTCTTCCAGTTCGACATCCAGGACAGCCCGGCCAAGGCCACCCACGCGGGCCTGCCGTGGATCGACTACCTCCGCCGCGCCGGCGACCGCGCCCATTTCTGGCCCTTCGACGGTTTCACGGTGCCCAAGAAGAAGTCGGTCGTGGCCGAGGTGCGGCCGGCGCGGCTGCGCCACCGCTACTCCAAGGACGGGCTGAACAAGATGGAGCTGGACGCCTACGCCATCTGCGCCTGGCTCCAGGAGCGCGACCAGCTCGGCCTGCTGCGCCCGTACTTCACTCCGCCTCTGTCCGAGGAGGAGCAGGAGCGGGCGCGGCTGGAGGGGTGGATTCTCGGGGTGTCGTAGCGAGACCCCTCTCCGTGACCAGGTAGGTTGCGAAGCTCCCCAGCCAATGCCCGCCCTCGTAGTGCTCGCCCGTGACCGCGCGCAGTCCGGACTCGCGGTGAGCCGCGGCTGCGGCCCGCAGCGCGGGCAGGCGTGGGTCGCCCGCCGGCAGGGCTGAGGCGATCCCCTCCAGCATCCAGGCCCGCGAGAGGTTCAGACCGTCCAGGTGGGCGAGCTTGCCGTCCGTGGGGTCGGTGACCACGCCCGGCGCGAGCCAGTCGGCCTTGCTGCCATTCCGTGGAATCCCCGGCAGGAACGTGCTCAGCCACTCCGCGAAGGCATCCGGAGAGAGCACCCTCCGAGCGAGGTCCGCCTCTCCCAGGCAAGGGGACAGGAAGTCCTCGCCCGAAGGCTCGTACTCCAACGGGCAGTCCCGGTCTTTCAGATACAGCTCGCGGATTCGCGACTCCAGCAGGAGCGTGGTCTCCTGGTTGTCCACCGAGCGCGCCCAGTCCAGGATCAGCCCGAAGCCGAAGGCCGTCTGGTTGTGCTCGCCCGTGCGGATCGGATGCGAGAGCTTCGGCACCCATGAGCGGATGCGCTTCGCGGCCGCCCACTCCAGCGGCTCCAGCGCCTGCGACCAGCGCTTCGCCTGCGGGTCGTCCCACTCCCGCAGCTCCATGGCGAGCTGGAGCAGCCAGGCCAGGCCGTACGGCCGTTCGAAGGTGGTCCGGCCCGCGCCTTCGAAGTAGCGCACCTCGGCCGCGACATTCTCCGTTGTCAGGCTCCGCTCGAGCGCCGCCCGCGCCTTGGACGCGAGCGGCGAGTCCGGGAAGCGGCGCGCCAGCCGCGCCAGCAGCCAGTGCCCGTGGACCGCCGAATGCCAGTCGTAGCAGCCGTAGAAGGACGGGGTCAGCTCCCGCGGCGGCTTGACGTCGGCGTCGCCATTCATCACGTGGGCGATCTTGTTCGGGTACTCCTTGTGGACGCAGGTCAACGCCAGGTTCGCGAAGCGTTCCGCCGCGTCGGTATCCACGGCAGGAGAGGCGCCGAACGCCGGGACCGCCAGGAGCATCAGGAGGAGGACTCGGATCTTCATGACCGGGATGGTAGCAGGAAGGCCTCATCCGCAACCCGCCCGAGCCCCAGGTACTCCTCCAGAGGGAAGCTGTCGACCTGGAGGGCGTCCATTCGGGAGAACGCGGCTTCCCGAATTTTCTTCGCTTCGTCGGAGTTGACGACCCCGGCGGCCACGGCCTCGTCGAGGATCTCCTCAGGAGGAAGACGGGGAAGGGTGCCCTTGCGGGAGGCGCGGGCGATGCGCTCAAGGAAAGGAGCGGCCTCCGAGGCGAGAACAAAGGCACTCTCCAGCCGGACCAGGGTGGGTAGATAGATGCCGGCGGTGAGACGGTCGCGCTGCTCTCCCGGTTGCCTCAGGACATCCGCGGCCTCGGCGCCCAACCGGTCGGAGGGCGGACGGCCTACCCGGCCTCCGCGGCGCGCGAGGAACCCGAGCGGACCCTCGAAGTTCTGGCCGATCCCCTCGAAAGCGGTCTGGATGCGGGACAGGGCGTGCTCCACCGCCCAGCGCATCAGGGGCAGGTCCTCCGGA
>JANOCF010000196.1:0-4167 GCA_031412055.1 Holophagales bacterium
GCGTCTCCTCGCGGAAGGACCCTGCGCCCTGATCGGCGTGACCGTGATGCCCGGACCGCAGGTGGCTCCCGCCATCGAGATCTGCTCGGCGGTCCGCGCAGCGCATCCGGAGGTGCCCATCGCCTGGGGAGGCTACTTCCCGACTCTCTACCCGGACGCCGCGCTGAACGCCCCTTACGTGGATTACGTCGTCCGCGGCCAGGGCGAGGACACGCTGCTCGAGCTGCTGGAGCGCCTGCCTGACGCCGGTCCGCCGCGGTCCGAGGACGCCTCCTCCGCGAGCGATCCCGAGCCGCTTCGGAGCATCCACGGCCTGACCTGGAAGGAAGGCGGTACCGTGATCCACAACGCGGAGCGGCACTTCCGGTCTCCGGACGAGTACCCGCTCTATCCCTATGAGCGGGCCGGGGACGTGAAGGGCTACCTGCGGCCGAGCTTCCTGGGCAAGCGAACCGGCGTGCACCAGGCGGCGATCGGCTGCCGCTACCGCTGCACCTTCTGCGGCGTGGTCTCCATGTTCAACGGCCTGACGCGGCTCCAGGGTCCGGCTAGGATGGAGGCAGCTCTCGATCAGTTGCGCGGCTACGGCGCCGACTCGATCCAGCTCTACGACCACAACTTCTTCGACCGCGAGGAGACCAGCGTCCCCGTCCTGGAAGTGATGGCCCGTTCGGGCATGCGCTTCTGGAGCTACGCGCGGACGGATACCCTGGCGGGCTTCTCGGCGTCGACCTGGGAGCTGATCCGTCGGAGCGGCCTATCCATGGTCTACGTCGGCGCCGAGGCCGCGAGCGACGAGGTCCTCAAGCGGATGAAAAAAGGGACGAGCGTCGAGAACACCTTCGAGATGGTCCGCCTCTGCCGCGACAACGGCGTGGTGCCGGAGCTTTCCTTCGTGCTGGGCGGCCCCGACGATCCCGAAGGGGAGGTCGAGAAGACGCTCCTCTTCATCCGCAAGGTCAAGGCGGTCCATCCCGGGGCCGAGGTCATCCTGTACTTCTACAGCCCCACGCCGCAGCGCGACCCGGCCTGGATCCGGGCCGACTCCGCGGCCGACCGCCTGCCGGTGCTGAAGCGCTACGGCCCGGACGGTCCGGAGCTGCCCACGACGCCCGAGGAGTGGACACAGCCGAAGTGGCTGGCCTACGTCTGCCACCAGGACGCGCCGTGGCTCACGCCGCAGGTCCGGCGGCGGGTGAAGGGCTTCGCGAAGGTGCTGGCCTGCCGCTTCCCCACCGTCCAGGACTGGTCGACTCCCGCCTGGGGCAAGACCGTGCTCCGCGGGCTCGCCGGCTGGCGCTACGCCACCGGGCGGTGGGAGAACCCGTGGGAGTTGGAGATGGCGAAGAGGCTCATCCCTCTGCGCGACCCTCAGCGCGAGAGCCTGTAACCAGGATCACGAACCGGCTCGGCTCCCGCTTGCGCTTGAAGCGAGCGACCCAGGGCCGAACGGCCCAGCGCCAGCCGTACCAGGTCGGGAACCGCTGCCAGCGCAGGCCCAGCTCGTCGGCGAGCCGGTCGAGCCGCTCCCACGTGAGGTACTCGATGCTGGGGATGGCTTCCGAGCGGGTGCCGAAGCGGCGGGCGAAGTCGGCGTGCCGCTCCGCCACCATCCGGCGTCCGCTCTCTTCCTTGCGATAGACCGGCGACTCCAGGATCACCAGTCTGCCGCCCGGCCGGAGAACCCGCAAAGCCTCGCGCACGGTTACGGAGTAGTCGGTGCTGTAGTGCAGGCTGGCGTTGAAGATAGCGGCATCGGCCTGGCCGTCAGCCAGGGGAAGTCGATCCAGTTCGGCCTGGAGGCGCGGCCAATTCGGATTGTAGTGACGGGCCGCTGCGAGACCATCCAGGTCGTCAACGCTCACGTCCACCGCGCAGGGATGACGGCCGAGCTCGGCCACTCGGTGGCTCAGCCATCCGACCCCGGCCCCGAGATCCACGATCTTCGGTCCCAGCCGGGGAAGGACCCGCCGGCGAAAGGCCGCCCAGGTCTGGGAGCGCATCCGCCACTGCCAGGCGATCGGATGGGACGGATCGCACTCCGGCAGCCGCCGGTAGTGCTCCGGGTCCTCCGAACCGCGGCCCTCGGCGTGCCGGATACGGGTGTAGTCGCGCAGAAAGGGAGCGAAGACCGCCTCCCGTTCCGGCGCGAGAAAGCGCCAGATGCCGTCGATCCGCGGCCAGACCTGGCCGCAGCCCGGACAGCGGGCCTCTTCCTGCGAGGTCTCCCCCAACACAGTTCCCAACGTAGTTCGGCAGACCGGGCAGGCCAGTGTCCAGCTCAATAGTGGTATCGGCAGGCGAGGATCCGGATCTTGCCTTCGGAGACCTCGTAGATAAGGCGGTGCTCTGGATCGATGCGCCTCGACCAGCAGCCCGAAAAACCGTGCTTCAGTGGCTCGGGGTCACCGAGACCGCGGAATGGATCTCGCTGAATATCCTCAATGAGCTTCATGATTCGAAGCGCTATCTTGCGGTCCTGCTTGATCCACCAAGTCAAATCTTCGAACGCCGCCTTCTCAAAGACCAAGCTTCTCTCGGACTTCATCGAGGGGAATGTCCTCCTGGCGCTGCCGGGACTCAGAAAGGCGCCGCCTCATAGCTTCACTTTGGAGAAGGTAGGCGGTCTCCTTCTCGGAGGCAATCTCGCGCCATAGGTCGATAGGGACGATAACTCCGGTCGGATTTCCGTTCTCGTCCGAGATGTATTGTAGGCTGGCCAGTGACTCGCTCATAGCTGAATGTACCTTGTTTCAGTATAGTCCAACAGGACATCCGGTCCCTGGACGATTACACCTGCCGGAATAGTTTAAGGCACTTCCCAGCTCACGTGCGCTCCAGCTCCATCAGGTAGTGGTCGGCGATCCACGGAAACGGCGGCAGCGTCTCCAACCGGCGCTCCCAGCGGTCGAGGCGCTCGATCATCCCCGGATGGCGGGCTGCCCACGCCTCGGTGTAGGGCGGAGGAAGCAGCGCTCCAAGCGCGGCCACGCGCCGCATCCGGAACCCCGGCGCGAACGCCCGCCGCAGCGTACGGATCGAGGGATAACGGATCCGGAGCCCTCGCCACTCCACCCCGCCGGGAGTAAGTCGACGGAAGGCCTTGCCGGGCTGCGCGTGCCCGAGGAACCATCCCCATTCCCAGGGAACCAGCGGACCCATGACGCAGAGCACCGCCACGCCTCCGGGCCGTAGCCGCGCCGCCAGAGCCCGGCCGGTGCCTGGCAGGTCGGCCACGCAGTTGAGCCCGCCGAAGTTGGACAGGGCGCCGTCGAAGAGCGGCTCGTCCAGGCCAGCCAGCTCTTCCAAAGGAAGCCTCCGCACCTGGACTTCGCCGTTCAGCCCGGCCCGCGCCACCTTCTCGCCCGCCACCCGGACCATCTCCGGGGACGCGTCGGTGGCGAGCACCTTCACTCCGCGTCCGCCCAGATAGACCGCGTCCTCGCCCGTGCCGCAGGCCAGTTCGAGAACATGATGACCGGGCGGAAAGAGGGCATCCAGGCGCTGCCACACCGCTCGGCGCATACGCAGGCCTAGGCCGCTGCGGGTGAACCCGTCGTCATACTCCGCCGCAAGGCGATCGAAGGCTGTGCTCAACGAGGGAAAGCATAGCAGGCGGCCGGGAGCACCCCCAGCCGCCTAGTTACGAAGGAAAGGTCCTCAGGCGGTGGCGTGGGCGGCGGCAGGAATCCGGAGCCGCTGGCCCGGATAGATCTCGTCCGCGTCCTTGAGCATCGGGCGGTTGGCCTCGAAGATCTGGTTGTACTTGTTGGAGTCTCCGTAGTGCTGCTTGGCGATCTTGGACAGGGTGTCGCCGGCCTTGACCTCGTAGAAGGTAGCCTCGGGCGCCTGCTGCGCGGCGGTCATGTTGTCGTCGACGCTGCCGATTCCCTCGGTGTTGCCGACGAGCAGGGCGATCTTCTCCCGCTCTTCCTGGCTCTTCGCCTGGCCGGTGAGGGTGACCTTGTCGTCGTCGACGCGAATTCCCAGCTCCTGGACCTGGAAGCCCATGCTCTGGACGAGCTTCACGAGAGCCGCGCCCTTGCGGCGGTCGTGGAGGTCCTGGACCTGCTGCGGAGTGGGCTGCTGCTGTCCGTGGGCGCCAGTCTGCGGCCCCTGGCCCTGCACCTTCCGGTCATCGTCGCCATCGCCGATGCCGAGCTTCCG
>JANOCF010000197.1:0-2879 GCA_031412055.1 Holophagales bacterium
CCGACGAGGATCTTCTGGATGGCCAGGAGCTGGAGTCCCAGGGCGACGGTGCTGATGACCAGGGCAAGGGCGAGCACCCCGAGCACTCCGCGGGCGTCCGCCAGCTCGCCGAGCCGCCGCTGGAACAGCAGGACGAGGAAGACCCCGGCAGCCACCCCGGTGCACAGGATCATGCCGTGAAACGGACCGCTCGACCGCTCCGCGGCCATCTTGTCCAGAGGCACCGTCAGCGACCAGAGGAGAGCCACGCCGTCCGACCAGGAACTTGCGGCAGACGTCGAAGCCGCTCCAGGCGAGGCTGGTCACGAGAACGAGCGCGAAGGCTCCGAGAGGGATCGACATGAGAGTGCGTGGATCATACAGCGCCTGCCGGGAGTCTGGGCTACACTCTGATCGTGCCTCGCGAGATCGGAGACAACGAAGAAATCGGAGACGCCGAGTACCGGAACCTGCTCCAGTTCCGGACAGGGATCCGGCGCTTTCTGCACTGGAGCGCCCAGCAGGCCGAAGCCGCGGGTCTGACGCCCGCCCAGCACCAGCTCCTGCTCGCGGTCCGCGGCCATGATGACAAGCGCGGCCCGGCCATCGGACCGACCATAGGAGATATTGCCGGCTATCTCTTCCTGCGCCATCACAGCGCCGTCGGCCTGATCGACCGCGCGGAGGCCGCGGGCCTGGTGCAGCGCCGCGAGGATCAGGAGGACCGCCGCGTCGTGCGCCTGCGCCTCACTTCCCGCGGCGAAGAAATCCTCGTGCAGCTCTCCCGTCTCCATCTCGAGGAGCTGACCCGCCTCGCCCCCGAGATCCGCGACCTGTGGGCCGGCCTGGACGTCTGACCGGGTGTATGATCCTCGACCGAACCAGAACCACAGGAGCTAGACGTTCGTGAGAGTGCCTTCCCGCTTCCGTCCGAGGCTCGCCCGTATCGCCAGCATTGCGGCCGTCCTCGGGCTGGCCTGCCATCCCGTCCAGGCCCAGACCGCGCCCGCGCCTGTCACCCCCGAAGAGATGCCGCCTCTTGCCCCGGCGCCAGCCGAAACCCCCGCTGATACCACCGAGGCGCCGGAGCTCGAAGGCACCATCGGCGAGGTCCGGGTCATCTCCAACGGCATCTTCGATCCCGACAAGCCGGGCGAGGACAAGTGGTACTTCCGTCTGGCCAACCGGCTGCACCGCACCACCCGTCCCCACGTCATCGAGCGCCAGATCCTGCTCCAGCCGGGCGACCCGTACTCGGCCGATGCCATCGAGGAGTCCGAGCGCATCCTGCGCTCCAACCGCTACCTTTACGAGGCGGACATCCGGCCCATCTCGGCCGAGGACGGCCGCATCGACCTGGAGGTGGAGACCCGGGACGTCTGGACGCTGCGGGCCGGCGTCAGCTTCAACCGCGCGGGCGGCGAGAACAGCACCGACTTCGCGCTCCAGGACTCGAACTTCCTGGGCATGGGCAAGGACCTCACCCTGTGGCGGATCTCCAACGTGGACCGCACGTCCACCCTGTTCCGCTACCGCGACCCGGCCCTGCTCGGCACCCACGCGCAGCTCGAGATGTCGGTTGCGGACTACAGCGACGGCGGCTCCCGCCGCTTTGAGATCGAGCGCCCCTTCTACTCCCTGGACACCCGCTGGTCCGCCGGGTTCAAGGCCTTCCTCTACGACCGCATCGACTCGCTCTACGACCGGGGAGAGATCTTCCAGAAGATCTTCCACGACCACGAGCAGGTGGAGGCCTACCTCGGCTACTCCCAGGGGCTGTCGCACGGCGCGGCGCGGCGCTGGCTGATCGGCTTCAATCGCGAGCTGGACAACTTCGAGTACCCGCCCGGCGGCGACTCCACCCCGCTGCCGCCGTCGAACCGGCTGTTCACGTACCCGTGGATCGGCTTCGAGTACGTGGAGGACGGCTTCGTAGCCGAGCGCCAGCTCGACCAGATCCACCGCACCGAGGACCTGAACCTGGGGACGCAGTTCCAGGCGCGGGTCGGCTGGTCGACCGCCGGCCTCGGGGCCGAGCGCGACCATCTGATCGCCACGACCCGGGTCACGACCGGATGGCGGCCGGGCGGCCGGCAGCTCCTGCTCGCATCGATGAACGGCGGCTCGCGCTGGGGCAACCAGGGCAAGGAGAACTTCGTAGTCGGGGGCCATCTCCGATACTACCTGCGGAACTTCGGCAAGAGCGTCTTCTACGTGGCGGCCGAGGGTGCCCTGGCCGAGGAGCTCGATCCGGAGACCCAGATCCTCCTGGGCGGCGACACCGGCCTGCGGGGCTACCCGCTGCGCTACCAGAGCGGCGACCGCAAGTGGCTCGTGACCCTGGAGCAGCGCGTCTTCAGCGACCGGGAGTTCTTCCACGTCCTGCACCTGGGCGGCGCCGTGTTCTTCGACGCCGGCCGGGCCTGGTTCAAGGACGACGAGTTCTTCGATCAGCCGGTGCTCAAGGACGTGGGAATCGGCCTGCGCCTGGGATCGAGCCGCTCGTCCAGCGGAGCGATGGTCCACCTGGACCTCGCCTATCCGCTGGACCGGGAAGAGGGGATCGAAAGCCTGCAGTGGCTGGTCTCGACCAGCGAGACGTTCTGATTGTCCTCTAAAGCCGCGTGCTACGATCTCGCGGCTGACGAGGCGTTCCCATGTTAAAGAAAATCCGGCTCAAGGACTTCAAGAGCTTCGTAGACGAGGAGGTCGAGCTGGCCCCCTTGACGTTGCTCGTGGGAGCGAATGCGTCAGGAAAGAGCAATTTCCTGGATGCGCTCCGGTTCCTGCAAGGGCTGTCCCTGGACCTGACCGTGGGAGAGGTCCTGAATGGAGAGGAAAGCTCCCGGCCTGACGCCTGGTCCGGCCTTCGAGGTCGAGCCCAGGAAGCGGCGCGGATC
>JANOCF010000198.1:0-2271 GCA_031412055.1 Holophagales bacterium
CTCCACGGCCGGCGGCTGGTCGGGTTCACAGGCAGGAGCCGTCTCGACGGTGAACGGCTGCTTCGCGAGAACTACCCGTAACCACGGCAGGCGCGCGGGCGTTGGCTCCGCGCGGCAGGCGGTCAGCAGGAGCAGGGCGGCTCCGAGGAGTCGGGGACGGAAGAGGCTCACGGCGCGGATTCTACTCCGCCCCTGTCGGCGGCTGGCGCCGCCAGCGCTTGTGCCACCAGACCCACTGCTCGGGGCGGCGGCGGATCTGCTGCTCGATCTCGGCCGTCATGAGGGCGGTGGCTTCCCGCGTATCGTTCGGCAAGTCCAGGACGGGAAGAAAGCGGAGAAGATGCCCGCCGTCCGGGCGGCGCTCGATGAAAGAGGGGATCACCCGCATGCCCTGGCGCAGGGCAAGCTCGGCGGGACCAGCCGGAGTAAACGCGGGACGGCCGAAGAAGGGCACCCAGACGCCGTCCACGTTGATGTCCTGGTCGATCAGCATGGCGATGGCCCCGCCGCCGCGCAGCGCTCCGAGCATCTGGCGGGCAGCACCCCGCGTCCCCCGCGCGATGGTGGTCGTCCCGAGATGGCTCCGGACCTTCACGACCATCTCCTGGAGCCTGGGATCGTCCAGCGGCCGGGCGATGGCCGCGGGCGGCAGTCCGCCATTGCGCAGAGCCACCGCGATCAGCTCCCAGTTGCCGCAGTGGCCGGTGAGGATCAGGATCGATCGGCCCGTGGCCCGCGCCGCCTCCACGTTCTCCCAGCCCTGGATCTCCATGTAGGGGAGAACCTCGTCCGCGTTCCGCCGCAGGAGATGGAGCAGCTCGGCCGCGTTCATCCCCTGGTAGAGAAAGCCCTCGCGGGCGATGCGCAGGCGCTCCTTCGCGGGCAGCTCGGGAAGCGCGAGAGCCAGGTGGTCCAGAGAGCGCCGGCGGTCCCGTCCGTTGAAGTACCAGATGAGACGGCCCATGCCGCGGCCCATGGCGAGGGCCGCGGAACGGGGCAGGCTCCCGAAGATGAAGATCAGCGTCCGGACCAGGGCGGGAAGCAGGGATGCGAGCAGACGACGAGGGTTCAGTCCGGCTCTCCCACGACACCCGCCGCATAGTACGGGGCGATCAGCTCGTCCCAGCCTCCGCGCGCCCGCACCAGCAGCTCGCACAGCTCGCGCACCACGCCCCATCCTCCGCGTTCCGCCAGCACGCGGTGTGCGCGCTCGCGGACCTCCGGCACGGCGTCGGACGGCGCAAAGGCGAGGCCGCAGCGCAGCAGAATGGGCAGGTCCACGAGGTCGTCCCCCATGTAGGCGACCTGCTCCGGAGTCACGCCCTGGGCGGCGAGGAACTCGGCGAAGGCCGGTCCCTTGTCGGACCGCTCCATGGCCAGCCAGTCGATCCCCAGGCCGTCCGCCCGGACCTTCAGGGCCTGGCTCTCCCGGCCGGAGATGATCCCCACCTGGAGACCCGAGCGCTGGATCAGCCGCAGCCCCAGGCCGTCGCGCACGTGGAAGACCTTGGTCTGCTCCCCGTCGGGGCCGTAGACGAGGCGGCCGTCCGTGAGGACGCCGTCCACGTCCAGGAGCAGCCACTTGAGCTTTCGGGCGCGCTCGGCTAACTCTGTATCGGAGATAGGGGTAATCAGAACAGCTCCAGGCCCCACAGGTCGTGCAGATGGACCACGCCTTCGAGCCGGTTCTCGGAGTCGCAGACGAAGAGGGAGGTGATGCGGTGGTCCTCCAGGATCTTGAGAGCGGCGGCGGCCAGCTCTTCGCCCCGAATCGTGCGCGGGCCGCGGCTCATGCACTCCCCGGCCGTGAGGCGGAGGATCCGTTCGTCCTGCTCCAGCAGGCGCCGGATATCACCGTCGGAGATGCAGCCCAGGAGCCGCCCCGCTTCGTCCGTCACTGCCGTGATCCCGAGCTGCTTTCTGGACATCTCGTAGATGGCGTCGCGCATCGGCGTCGAGGCGAGAACCTTCGGCAGGGCGTCGCCGCCGTGCATGAGCTGCTCGACCTTGAGGAGCCGCTTGCCGAGCTGGCCGGCGGGGTGGAGAAGGGCGAAGTCTTCCCGCGTGAAGCCCCGGGCCTCCAGCAGTGCCATGGCCAGGGCGTCACCCATGGCCAGGGTGGCGGTCGTGGATGCGGTCGGTGCCAGGTTCAGCGGGCAGGCTTCGCGGTCGATCGCGACCGGCAGGTGGATGTCCGCGTACCGGGCCAGGGGAGACGCCGGGTTGGCGGTCATGACCACCAGCGGCACGCCCAGGCGCTTGAGGGTCTCG
>JANOCF010000199.1:0-6954 GCA_031412055.1 Holophagales bacterium
GCCCGCCTGCTGTTCGAGTGGACCTACCCGGTGCTCGCCCGCCTCTGCCGCAAGAAGAAGGCGCCCTATCCCCGGCTGGGGCCGGATGGGGAGATTCTGGACCCGCTGCCGAGATAAGTCTCCCCTCTCCCTCTGGGTGAGGGGTCAGGGGTGAGGGTTCCCGGCGTCTCGCTCCGCCGCTCCCAGACCGCCCGGGAGATGTCCGCGATGACCTTGTCCGCCGCCTTCTCGTCCTCGAACCCTGCGGTCAGGACGACCAGGACGTAGGGCTTCTCTCCCGGCGGGAAGACGATGGCCGCGTCGTGGTGGACGCCGGTGATGTCGCCCGTCTTGTGGGCGACCGGAGTGCCTGGAGGGAGACCGGCGGGGATCTTTTCGTTGAACTCCTGCGCCTTGAGGATCTCGATCATCTTGTCGGAACCGGCCTTGGAGAACGTGGAGCCGTCGGCGATGGCCCGGAGGGCGATCCCGAGGTCCTGGGCGGTGGTGACGTTGTTCATCCTCGCGTCGTACGCCTTCTGGTCCTCGACGCCGCGCAGGACGCGGATGTCGTAGGCCTCGATCCTCCGCATCAGGTCCATGATCGTGGGCGCGCCGATCCTCTCGATGAGCAGGTTGGTCGCGAGGTTGGAGCTGCGGATGATCATCCGCCGGATCAGCTCCTCCAGCGCCAGGCTCCGGCCCACGGTCTGGTAGAGGTCGGGGTCGCCGTCCTCCTTCGGATCGAGGGTGAAGACCGAGTTGTCCATGATGCTGTGGAACTCGTTGACCACCGGGACCGGCTGGTCGAGGCGCACGGTGCCCTGCTCCACCCCATCGAAGAAGGCCATCATCACCGGCACCTTCATGGTGCTGGCGGCGTGGAACCGCTCGCGCTCGTTGATCGAGAGGGTCGCGCCCGTGCCCAGGTGGTGGTAGGCGACGGCGACGAGCTTCTTGTCGCCCTGCC
This sequence comes from Holophagales bacterium, assembly GCA_031412055.1. Classification (GTDB taxonomy): domain Bacteria; phylum Acidobacteriota; class Thermoanaerobaculia; order Multivoradales; family UBA5704; genus DATMER01. The sequence goes on from JANOCF010000199.1 coordinate 950, forward strand.
TGGCGACAATGCGCTGGACGGCTCCCGGGAGGTCCGTGGCCGTGCGCCCGGAGCCGGCCGAGACGCAGGAAAGCAGGAGGAGCGCCTGGATGCCTGGCACGAGCAGCGCGAGGATTCGTTTCATGGAGGTCTCCGTCTACGTGAGCAATAGCTGCCGTTCCCCGGGAGCATACCTCTCCAGGTACCGGTTGAGGCGCAGCTTGCGGCGGGCGCTCTCGCTGCTCATGTAGCGGATGGTGCCGAAGACCGGGCGCTCGGGCGCCCAGGGGCGGTCGAACCGGCCCAGGCACCAGAACATGCCCGAGTAGGAATTGGGATCCCGGCCGTCCAGGGCGTACTTGTTGTTGAGCTCGATCAGGACGGCCAGGGCCTCCCGCGGGCTCGGGGACCAGTGGAGGATCTTCTTGCCCCAGAGCATCCGCAGGTAGTTGTGGATGCGCCCCTCGCGCACGAGCTGGGTCTGGGCGGCGTTCCAGATCTCGTCGTGGGTGCGGCCGGCCTCGAAGTCCTCCAGGGAGTAGAGGTGCGGCCGGGGGTCGGACTCGTGCTGCGCAAGAGTGCGAAGGGACCAGTCGGGCAGCGACTCGTAGCTGCCCGAGTCAGGCCGGTGGAAGGCCACGTTGTAGCCGACCTCGCGCCAGGTCACCGCCTCGTCGAGGAACTTCTCGGCGGCCTCGCTCATCCCCCACCATCCGCTGGAGGCCCCGGTCGCCTTGCTCCCCATCCGCTCGGGGGTCCACCCCTCCCGCTCCGCCACCGCCGCGAAGAGCTGGTGCGGCGAGACACACCCGAAATGCAGGTAGGGCGACAGCCCGCTGGTCGAGTCCTCGTCCGGCTGGTTCCGGCCCTCGCCATAGCCGTCGAGCCGCTCGTCCAGGAACCGCTCCAGCGCCTCGGCGGCGGCTTTGTCCCCTCCGGAGATCTCAGGGACAGGCGGCACGGCGTGATCGATGGGCAGGCTGTCCAGGGAGATCTTCCCCAGGTCGGCCGGAGGCCAGCGGCGGAGGATGGCCTGGGGCAGCTCGGCGAGCCGGCTGGGAAGACCGGTCAGGGGGTTGGCCTTCGGAAAGTCCCCCAGGTGCTCGGGAAGCACCCGTTGCAGGACGCGGCGGAAGTGCACGGCCGCCGTGAAGTCGCGTTCGGTGGCACGCAGGGGGAGGAGGCCGTTGGAGTCCACCTTCTCCATCCGGACCGCGACCTTGCGCGCCGCGGCGGCGACCATCCGGGGCAGGAAGAAGGCCGGATAGTCGTCCGCCACGATCAGGCAGGCCCTGTAGGCCAGCGCTTCCAGCAGGCCCTTCCCCTTCCCGGGCGCGGGCTCGACATAGGGGTAGTAGAGGACGTTGGACCTGGCGAGCCGACGGGCATGGCCGGCCATGCCGTCGAGGACGAAGCGGTGGAAGCGGTCGCTGGCCCAGGGATAGCCGCTGCGCAGGGGCTCCAGGATCACCAGGGGGCGCCCAAGATCGCGGGCGTGGTTGGCGGCGTGCTCCAGGGCGAAGTTCCAGCCGAGCCGGCGGAAGGCGGTCATCCAGTAGATAACGTACTCGCCGTCCGGACGGACCGGGGCCTCGTTGCAGGGCCGGACTCGTATCTTGGGAATGCCTGTCATGCTTGTTCACCTTTCGTCCAAGATCGGCTAGCATATCAGGGCAGTCACAAACAGGAGGCCATCAGGAGGAGAGACTATGACGAAGGTGGGCTCGGAGGTCGGCCGCAACGAGATCGAGCGTATCCAGAACTTCACTGAACAGCAATTGGACACGTTGCCCTTTGGTGCGATTCGGCTGGACCGGGAAGGAACGGTCCTGAGCTTCAACCAGGCCGAGGCCGACCTGTCCGGGCGGAAGAAGGAGAACGTAATCGGGAAGAGCTTCTTCCGCGAGGTGGCGCCGTGCACGAACGTGCAGGACTTCGCCGGCCGCTTCCGCGAGGGCGTGGCTCAGGGGGCGCTCCACATCACCTTTCCCTACGTCTTCGACTACCTGATGGACCCGAGGAAAGTCTGGGTCACCCTCTTCTACAGCCAGGAGACGGACACCGCCTGGGTGTTCGTGCGGGACGACCGGAAGCTGGCGAAGGGGGAGTAGGGGCTCAGTTCTCCTCGTCGGGCTCGAGGCCGAGCCGGATGAGGAGGTTCTGCAGGATGCGGGCCGTGAGCCCCCAGATCTGGCGGTTGCCGACGTGGTAGACGCGGAGCATCCGCTCCACGCCGTTGAGCGAGACCGGGCGCTCCTCCACCATCCTGGGGTTCGTGAAGGCGGAGAGCGGGAGGCTGAAGATCTCGGAGATCTCCTCCACGTTCGGGCTGACCGTATAGGGAAACCGGACCGCGCCCACGCAGGGGATCACCCGGAAACCGGTTGTGGTCTCGCCCTCGTCCAGCTCCCCCAGGCGCAGGATGCTCTTCGGATCCAGCCCGATCTCCTCCTGGACCTCCCGCAGCGCCGCGTCCCAGGGGTCCTCTTTCAGCTCGTGGCCGCCCCCGGGAAAGGCGATCTGGCTGCGGTGGCTCGACACGTTTTCCGAGCGCTTGGTGAGCACGGTCCACAGCTCTCCGGCATCCACGTACAGCGGCACCAGCACCGACGCGGAGCGCAGATCCTGCGCCGCGAGCTGGCGCGGCGACGGCGTGGCGAGACGATCCCGGATTTCCATGATCCAACTGCGGCGCGGCGGCTCGTTCATGGTCTCTTTTGTACCAGATCCCGGGCGGGACGGATGCGGAATCCGATCGGTCTTGCCGGAGCGTCCGGCAGGCTGAAGCTCACCGGGTAGACGTGCCAGGTCTGCCCCGTCCACCACATGGGATGGGCGCGGGCCGAGCCGAGAGGGATCTCGAACGAGACCGAGCCGTCGGCCCGCAGCATGGTCGGCCGCAGCTCCGCTCTGTTCGCCTTGAGCCGGGTCGGCGAGTTGCGGTCGAAGTCCAGGACCAGCCCCGTCAAAGGGTCCTCGCTCGCCACCACCAGGCTGCCCGGCACATCGCCCGCGATGCGGAAGCCGCTCCCCTGCTCCGCCGGCCAGACGTTGCGGGTCGTGGGCTTGATCCGGATGCCCGACTCGGAGATCCAGTCTCCCGGGAGATCCCGCTGGGTCGTCTCGTAGGGGAGCCGCTCGACCACGCGCGCGAGCACCTCGGGAGACCGGGTGCCAAACCACACGGGCGCCAGGAACGGGATCGCCGCCAAGGCCGCTAGGATCGCCCAGGAGGGGCGGAGCGGCCGGGCCGGGAGGAACCAGAGCGCCGCGTAGAGCGGCAGGAAAAGGCGGTTGCCGGGTGTCTCCGCGATCCCCGCGAAGTCGAAGGGACGCAGCAGCAGGAACGCCATGGACGCGAGCGCCGCGCTGGCGAGCAGGGCTCCCCTTCCCTCACCCTTCCGGTACGCGGCCAGGGCCAGGAGCACGGGCAGGAAGTACGGCAGGATGCCGACGCTCCTCCCGATCAGGAGATAGACGGCGTTCCAGGCGAGGAGGCCGGGAGCGGCCTCTGGCTTCAGGCTGGCCAGGCTCCAGAGGGGATCTCCGCCGATGGAGGTGTGGACCAGGGACGCCAGCAGGAGGCTCCCTCCGGCGCCGAGCGCCAGGCCGGCCCAGGCCGCCAGCCGGGTCCGCACCAGGATCTCCCGCATTGCCAGCGCCGCGGGCACGAGGAGCAGGAGATACGGCGGCCGGTAGGCTCCCGGAATCGCGAGCAGCAGCCCGATGGCGAGCCAGCGTCCGAAGACTCCCGAGGACCAGCCTGCCGAGGAGCCCTGGTAGACCTGGGGCATGGCGGGCTCGCTCTGCTCCGAGTAGACCAGCGCGAAGCCGGCCGCGGTGACCGCCACCAGGAAGAGGTCTGCCGTGGCCAGGAAGACGTAGGCGAACGTGACGGACGCGAAGACGAACACGGCCACCCAGAGCGGAGCCGGAGACCCAAAACGCAACGCCAGGGTCCGCGCGGTGAGCAGAGCCGCCACGGCGAGGAGGAGCGCGTTGGCGAAGCGCATGCCCCGGTAGGGCATCACCCGGACGAAAGGGGCGGCCACCAGCGCGTGGAAGAAGGGGCGGCCGTAGACCTGGGTGCGCCCGCCGTCCTGACTCTCCAGGTCGATCCCCGGGGGACGCGCACCCCACTGCTCCACGAAGCGGCGGTAATCCTGCTCCTCGTAGGTGAGATCGAAGTCCCAGGCGAGGCTGGCTGCCTGGAGCGCATAGGTCGGCTCCTCGCCGATCTCGGGGGCGCGCGCGGCCCGGTCGCTCACCAGGGTGGAGACCACGACCGCGAGGAGCAGGGTGATCAGGACCGCCCAGCCGAACGAAAACCTTTTCACAGGCGTCTCTCCCATCTCGGCCCGCCGAGCTTGGAGAGCCCGAGACCGCCAAAGAGGTGTGGCTCGACCCAGAGCCAGGCGGGACCCGGAGGGCGCCGGACCTCGGTCTCTACCCAGGCCTCCTCCCCCGGCTCGAGGTCGCGCGGCAGGGGGAGCCACGGCCGGCCGGCGAGGAGGTCCTCGGAAAGGCCCTCGTCCGTGAACAGCTTGACCACCACGGCAACGCCGCCCGGCCCCCGATCCCCGGCCAGCCAGCGGGCAAAGCCCTGGTTCCGCAGCCGGATGCGCAGCAGTCTCCGCTCGCCCTCGGGCCAGGGCAGCTCGGCCCCCTGCACCTCCAACTCGCCGTCGAGCCTCCCCCAGGTCAGGCTGCTCGGCGGCGGGACGCGGGCAGGCTCGCTGCCCGGAGGAGGCAGCTCTCGCCACTCGCGGCAGGCCTCCACGACGGCCTCCGCAGACCGAGCCGGATCGTGCTCGGCACGCACGTGCTCCCGCGCCGCCTCCCCCATGGCCCGCAGCCGCTCCGGTTGCGCGAGAAGATCCCGCAGCAACGCCGCCAGCGCGGCGGGCTCCTCGTCTCCGGACAGCGGGACCCGCACGACCGTCTCGGGCGGCAGGTCGGCGAACTGGGCGTAGTCGGAGACGATCGCGGGCCGGCCGGCAGCCAGGACCCGGAGCAGCGACGCCGAGGTCTCGCCCGCCGTGGGATAACGCAGGTTCAGGCAGAGATCGATGGCCGAGATGGCCGCCTCGAACTCCTCGAAGGTGACGAAGCCGGTGACGTGGACCCGGTCGGCCACGCCGGCGCGCCGGGCCTCGCCCTCAAGGTCCAGCCCCTTGGAGGACTCCCCGACGATCAGCAGGTGCGCCTGCTCCAGCCCGGGATACGCCAGCGCCCGGATCGCGACGGCCGTGCGCTTGATCGGAGTCTGAAAGCCGAACGAGCCGAGCACGGGCCGGTCCTCCGGGAGCCCGAAACGGCGGCGCAGGAGGCGTCCGGCCGTGGAGTCTGCCGCAGGAGGCAGGGGAACGCCCATGGGGATCGCCCGCACCCGGATCTCGGGGTCCTCCTCCCGGATCACACCCGCGGCCCACTCGCTGTGCACGAGCACACCGCGCTGGTGCCGCAGCAGGTCGCGGTGCGCGGGCAGGGAAAAGACGGGGGCGTCGCCGTACGCGTTCCAGCGCTTGGCCAGGGCCGCGGCTTCGCCGATCCAACCGTGATCGCGGGTCAGGCGGTCCTTGTAGGGATGGAACTCGCCTCGTCCGAGGGTGAGGTCCAGCAGCAGGTGGTGGAGCACCACGTCGTGCAGCGTGAGCACGCCGGGCAGGCGGAGGGCGAGACCCATCACCCCCGCGTGATAGCGGTTGTTGCCCATCTGGTAGAGGGGCAGGCGCCCGTCCCTGCCGGTCTCCTCGGCGGAGGCCATGGGCCAGGCGCTCTCCACTTCAGGGGCGACCGGCTGGTCCGGGAGACGGATGAGCCGCACGTCCGCCCGCGCCGCCAGGTGCGGCAGGAGATCGATGCTGTAGTCGGCGATCCCCGAGCGGACGGGCGGAAGCGGCGAGACGTAGTCGAGGCGAAGACCCCCTCCCCTGCCCTCCCCCGCTTTGCGGGAGAGGGAGCCCCCGCCCTCGCTCGATGTGTATGGATCTTGTCTCATAAGTCTCCCCCTCTCCCGGGGAGGG
>JANOCF010000200.1:0-1602 GCA_031412055.1 Holophagales bacterium
CGCGAGCGGCTCTCCGCTCACGGGGTGCTTCAGCGCCAGCCGCCAGGCGTGGAGGGCCGGCCGGGGGAAGTCCCGCAACCGCGCCTGCGCGGGCCTTGGCAGCCCCTTCCAGCGTGCCTCGCCGTAGACCGGATCTCCCACCAGCGGATGGTTGATGTGCTTCATGTGCACCCGGATCTGGTGGGTCCGTCCGGTGGCGAGATCCAGCTCCACGAGCGAGATGCCCCCGTTCGACGCCAGGGTCCGGTAGCCGGTGCGTGCCGGGCGCCCGTCCGGCCTCACCGCCATCTCCTTGCGCCGCAGGGCGTGGCGGCCGATGGGCGCGTCGATCCAGCCTTGCTTCGGCGGCTCGCCGTAGACGATGGCCAGGTAGCGCTTGTCCACCTCGCGGGCGGCGAAGGCCCGGCTCAGGCGCTGGTAGGCGGCAGCGGTGCGGGCGACGACCAGGACGCCGCTCGTGCCCTGGTCCAGACGGTGGACGATCCCGGGACGGCCCTGCCCGCCCACGCCGGCCATCTCCGGGTAGCGCGCCAGGAGGTGATGGGCGAGCGTGCCGCTGCTCCGGCCGGCTCCGGGATGGACGGTCAGGCCGGCGGGCTTGTCGAGGGCTACGAGATCCGCATCCTCGTGCAGGATGCGGAGGTCTCCCTCCTCGGGGATCACCCGGTCCTCCCGGGGCTCGGGCGGCTCGCAGGTGACGAGGTCCCCTTCTACGACTTCGTAGGAGGGCTTGGGCTCCCGGCCTCCGACCCGGACGTGGCCTTCCTTGATCCAGCGCTGGACCTGGTTGCGGGGCGTGTCGAGCCGGGCCGCGATGTGACGGTCGAGGCGTTCCCCGGCGTCTTCGTGTCCGACGTTCCAGACGCTTGAGGACATCACGATCGGACGGAGGGGGCCGCCTCCTGCGGCTCGTCGTGGCGGGTGCGGAAGCTGTCGATCGCCATGAGGACGATGCCGACGGAGATCGCGCTGTCGGCGACGTTGAACGACGGCCAGTGGTGGGTGCCCACGTAGACGTCGATGAAGTCGGTGACGGCCCCGCTGGACACGCGGTCGATCAGGTTGCCGATGGCGCCGCCGACCACCAGGGAGAGGGCGACCAGGAGGAGACGGTCGCGCGACGGGGCGTACCAGAAGTAGACGCCCACCGCGGTCAGGGCGGCCAGGCCGAGGAGGGTCAGGAGCCAGCTCCCGCCGTCGCCCCCCTCCTTGGCGAAGAGGCCGAACGCGACGCCGGTGTTGCGCACGTGGGTCAGGTTGAGGAACCCGGGGATGACGGGGTGCGCGGCCTGGTGGGGGAGATGGAGCTCCACCAGCCACTTGGTCCACTGGTCGAGCACGACGATCCCAAGGGAAAGGAAGAGGTAGCGCAGCTTGCCGAACCGCACGCCGGCGAGATCCGTGCGGAGGGTCTGATCCGTTTCCACCAGCGTGGTTCTCCTATTTTGGGAAAGCTCGAGCAGTATCGACGATATGGGCGATCTCTGCGGGGTCCGTGCCCTGGAAGAGCCGGATCGCCGCCGCGCCTGCCGCCCCGGCTCCGGCCAGCTCCTCGAACCGCGCTAGTGTAACGCCTCCAAGCGCGTACACGGGAATCCCCAC
>JANOCF010000201.1:0-4250 GCA_031412055.1 Holophagales bacterium
CCCCCCCCCCCGGGGGGTCTGGGAGGGGGGTGGGGAGAGGGGCCGGGGGTGAGGGTCGAGTCACGCCAGCCCTTCTGGCGCAGGGCATCCTGCCCGGCCCCACTATCGGCCCCAATATCGGCCCCGTGCACCTGCACCACCGCTGACTGCTGCGTTGACGGGGCGCCGGTCCGGCGCTCCCCGAGGAGAGAGACCATGGCGCGCTCGCGATTCCATCTCCCCCTCCTGGTGGCCGTCCTGGCGACGACCGGCCTCGGAGCCTTCCTGCTCTGGAGCCTGAGCCGCGACCAGGGCTGGCGGGCCGAGGTCCAGGTCGTGCCCACCGATCTGACGAACCTTTCGGGCATCTCCTGGGACGGCGAGCGCCTCTGGCTGACCGTCGACGGCTCGGGGCGCCTCTACCGGGTGCATCCCGAGACCGGCGCCGTCGAGCGCGAGATCGCGCTGCCGGCGAAGGACACGGGCGGCAGCTCCTGGGACGGCCGCCACCTCTGGCAACTCGCCTACAACGACCGCCGTATCCACCGCATCGACGTGGCGAGCGGCCGGATCGAAGCCTCGATCCCGTCACCGGGCAAGGGCCGGTGCAGCGGCATGGCCTTTGACGGCCGGCATCTCTGGCTCGCCAACTGGGAGGACGAGAAGATCTACCAGATCGACCAGGAGAGAGGCGGCCGGATCCTGCGCTCCCTGCAGGGCGACTTCGAGACCTCCGGCCTGGTCTGGGACGGCCAGTACCTGTGGAACGGCGTCATGGTGGGCGCGGAGGTGGCGCACGACGCGCCCGCTCCGCCCACGGGATTCGTCCAGCAGCGCGACATCGAGACCGGCGAGATCCTGCGCGTCTTCCCGGTCGCGGGCGTGGGCCCGGGTGCCTCGGACTGGGTGCCTGGCGGAGCGCGCTCGGCCCGGTTCTGGTGGTACGACCACTACCGCGGCAAGGTGGTCCGGCTCGACCTCGAGAGCGAGCACGCCGGGCTGATGCGCTCGTCCCTCCTCGCCCTCCTGCTGCTCAACGCCGGAGCGGTTGGCCTGGCGGCGATAGCCGTCTGGCCCGTCCGAGAGAGGAAGCCATGAGCCGTCTCGCGGACGCCTGGCGCGCCGTGGAGATCGGCGGCATCGTCCTCTGGCACGGAGCGAAGTTCACCTGGCGCGGCATCTCGGGGGGGCGCCGTGGAGACCGCAAGAAGCTGCTGGGCCGCTCGCTCGCCGACCTCTTCGAGGCGCTGGGCGCCACCTTCGTGAAGCTCGGCCAGGTGCTGAGCGCGAGACCGGACCTGATCTCGCCCGCGGTGGCGGCGCCGCTCGCCCGGCTGCAGGACGACGTCGCCCCTTTCGATCCGCGGCGGGTCCCCGGGCTGCTGCGGCAGGCGCTCGGCCGTCCGCCGGAGGAGATCTTCGCCGAAATCGACCGTCTTCCCCTGGCGAGCGCGAGCATCGCGCACGTGCACTGGGCGCGCCTCCACGACGGCCGGGAGGTGGCGGTCAAGATCCGGCGCCCGGGCGTAGAGCGCCGGGTGGAGAGCGACCTGCGTCTGCTGCGGGCCGGGGCACGCGTGCTGGCGCTGCTCCCCTGCATGGAGGCCATGCCGCTCGTGGAGCTGGTCGACGAGCTGGGGGAGCCCATTCGCCAGCAGCTCGACCTGGCCTTGGAGGCCGAGAACGCCCGGCGCCTGCGCCGCAACTTCGCCGGTGTGGATCACGTGCGCATCCCCGCGCCGATCGAAGGGCTCTGCACGAGCTCCGTCCTGGTCATGGAGTTCCTGGGCGGCCTGGAGAAGGTGGGCAGCACCACGCTCCTGCCGGAGCAGCGCCGGACCGCGGCCGCGGCGGGGCTGCGCGCTCTCTACAAGATGATCTTCACGGACGGCTTCGTCCACGCCGACATGCACCCGGGCAACGTCTTCCTGCGTCCCTGGGGCGAGGTCGTGCTGCTGGACGCGGGCCTGGTCGCGAGGCTGACCGAAGCCGACCACGCCGCCTTCGTGGACTTCTTCTACGGCCTGGTGACCAACGACGGCCGCGAGTGCGCGCGGATCGTCACCGAGACGGCGACGCATCGAGCCCGGCATTTCGACCCGCAGGCGTTCGAGGCCGCGGTGGTGGAGCTGATCGGCCGTTACTCCGCACTGCGGGCGCGGGACTTCGAGGTCGCCCGCTTCGTCTACCAGCTCATGGAGACCCAGCGCCGGTTCGGACTCCGCGGCTCGACCCGCTTCATCATGACCATCCTCTCGCTGGTCGTCTTCGACGGCATCTGCAAGCAGCTCGATCCCGACTGTGACTTCCAGGCGGAAGCCCGGGGCTTCCTGATCCTGGCCCGGTATCGTCGCCGGTCATAGACACCCCTCGCAGGGCAAATTCGGACGGAGGGAGAGGTGCGCCCGTGGCATGCTCCATGCAACCGATTTTGGGATATTGCTTTCCGGGAGGGGCATGTATTCCGACAACAGTGATTATCTGAGGCTGGTGGAGAAGTTGCGGCAGGCGCGAAACGAAGCGGGATTGACCCCGGAGGAAGCGGCGCGGGCGTTCGGAAGATCCCCGGAGTTCCTCATCAGAATCGAGGCGGGAGAGCGGCGCATCGATCCCGTTGAGCTATGCCGCTTCGCCGTGCTCTACAAGAAGCCGGTCAGTTGGTTCCTGCCCGAGATTCCTTAGTGGGTGTCTGGGAAATCCTTGACCGGCGGCCCTCGCTCCAAGGGCGGCGAAGGTACCGAGGGTCTTCCCCAGGATCGCCAGCCATCCGGTGAGGCTCCCGCAACTGCGGGAGCGGTTGCCCGACGATCCGGAAAGATTCCCGAAGCACGCGGAGTCCTGCCGCGGCATCCGGGAAGGATTCAGAAGGATCGGAGGCGGCTGCCCCGCGACCGGGAAAGGGCCCGGGCGTTCCGGAAAGCCTGGCGGACGGCTTGGAAAGGCTGCCGCAGGGCTGGGAAGGACTTACGGAAGGCGCGGAGCGGTTGCCGGAAACGCGGAAACGTTTCAAGGAGTTCCGGGGCGGCCTCCGCAAGACCTGGGGAGCTTGCCGGACGACCGGGAAGACTTGCTGGATGACCCGCAGAGGGCTCCGCAAGACCGGGAAAGGCTTCCTGAAGGCGCGGAGCGGACGCCGGAAGGCGCAGGGCGGCGCCGGGAGGCTCGGAAAACACTCTGGAAGAGGGCGGACAGGGGGCCGGATGCCCCGGAGCGGGAGTCGCATCGGAGGGAGAGAAGTTCCAACGTCGTGGAGGCGCCGCCGCCACCCTCCTGGCCTCTCCCCAGAGCCAACCTCCCCCTCCCCTGCCTCTCGGGGGATGGCCCCGCCCGCTCAGCATGGGCCGCGCAACGCTTGGAGATGGCCTCATCCCCACTGCGCACGACTCGCAGCCGGAGGGGAAGGCCTCCGTCCCCGTCGGGGATGACCTCATCCCCACTGCGCACGACGCGCAGCCGAAGGGGAAGGCCCCCGTCCCCGTCGGGGATGGCCTCATCCCCACTGCGCACGACTCGCAGCCGAAGGGGAAGGCCCACGTCCCCGTCGGGGATGACTCTTTCCCCGGAGGGGAAGGCCTCGTCCCCGTTGGGGATGACTCTTTCCCCAGAGGGGATGGCCTCGTCGATTCATCGCTTCTGGCAGACGATCGGGCGTATGCCTGGCTACGAACTCTGCACAGCTCGGCTGTAAAGTTGGCTGCGAGAGGTCTGCAACTCAGCCGCCAAGCGCCTGCCGTTGTCAACGAATTGCGCTGCATCCCGGCAGATATCGGACTGGCACCTCGGCGGATCGCGCTATACTTGCCTGCGTGGAAAACGCGGAAGACCGGGTCGAGCCCGAGGTGCGCCGGCTGGCCGACCTGCTGGCGATGGTGGTCCGGGTATCGGGGCGCTCGCGCCGCTCGATCGAGGCGGAGCTGGGGCTCGGGAGCTCAGGCCTGAGCAAGATCCTCAACGGCACGGTGAGGCTCCAGATGAGTCACATCCTGAGCCTCCTGGAGGCCGTCGAGGTCGATCCCAACGAGTTCTTCCAGGTGGCCTATCCCCGGCGGAGGGCGCGGAAGAGCCCGCTGATGGAGGAGATCCGCCTCCTTGTGGAGAGGCCGCAGGAGGCCGATCCCCAGGACACGGAAAAGGATCTGGCCGACGACGGGCTGCCCGACTTCGACGAGCGCGTGCGGCTCGTGCTGCTCCGTCTGTTGCGGGACAAGCCTCAGGGCGCGAACTGAAGGCGCGTACCTCGTCACAGTCCCATTGATGGATAGCATTCATGT
>JANOCF010000202.1:0-10843 GCA_031412055.1 Holophagales bacterium
TGGCCGAGGTAGTTGAAGGCCACTTCCGACCGTGTGGGAGAGCCCGGCTCGAAGAGCAGTCCCCAGCCGAGCCCCCGTCCGGGAATGGAGCGCAGATGCTCTTTGACACGCTTCAGAGTCTCGCCCGGCTCCGGCGCGACCGGCAGGCGGACCGGGTAGACCGCAGTAAGCCATCCGACCGTGCGCGAGAGGTCCACACCGGTGAAAATCTCCTCGCGTCCGTGCCCTTCCAGGTCGATCCTCACCGCTCCGTCCGGCTCTGTGAGGGTTCTGGCCAGCGCAGTCAACAGCACGTCGTTGATCTGGGTGCGGTACGCTGACGGGACCTCCTGCAGCAGGTCGCGGGTTTCCTCCGTCGTGAGCGCGGCGGCGATGGACCGGGTTGATGCCTCGGTGTTCTCACCCATGGGGAAATCGACCTGGAGCGCTGTAGCTCTCGCCTCCCCCTCGCCCCCTTCTCGCCGCCACCAGGCGAGCTCGTCCTGAATCGCCGTAGAGCGTGCATGCTCGGCCAGTCTGCGCGCCCACTCCTGGAACGAGGTGGTCTTTGCAGGCAGGGAGACCGCTTCGCCCGCCGCGAGCTGCCGGCAGACGGTCTCCAGGTCTTCCAGCATCACCCGCCAGGAGACGCCGTCGACGACCAGGTGGTGGGCCACGAGAAGCAGGCGTGCCTCGCCGTCGGGAAGGTCGAGCCACACGGCCCGCACCAGCGGACCCGAGGTCAGGTCCAGGCTCTCCTGGATGTTCGCCACCGTCTCTTCCAAGGCGGCCGGCACTGCCGACAGGTCCACGCGCGCGAAAGGTACCGCTCCCGCGGGGGGCTCGCCCCACTGCCGCCATCCCTCTTCGTGCCGGGCGAAGCGCAGGCGCAGGGCGTCGTGATGCTCCAGCAGCACACCGAGCGCCCGCTCCAGCAAGGGCGGGGGCAGCGGCCGGTCCAGTCGCAGCAGCACGGCCTGGTTGAAGTGGTGGGAATCGATCGGATCGGTGCCGAGGAAGCGGCGCTGCACCGGAGTCAGCGGCACCGGCCCGGTGACCGGACCCTGCTCGGCACCGCCGGCCTCCACCCGGTCGGCCACTGCCGCCAACTCAGCGATGGTCTGGCGTTCAAAGATCTGTCTCGGAGTGATTCGCCAGCCGGCTTTCGCCACCCGCGCCACCACCTGGATGCTCAGGATCGAGTCGCCCCCCAGCTCGAAGAAGTTGTCGCGAATACCGACATGCTTGACCCGGAGCAGCTCTGACCAGATCGCGGTCAGCAGCGTCTCGACTTCCGTCCGCGGCACCTCGTCTCCATCCGCGCGCCCTTCGCGCTCCGGAGCGGGCAGCGCCCGGCGATCGACCTTGCCGTGTGACGTCAAGGGGAGCTGCTCCAGCTCGACGAGCTTCGAGGGAATCATGTAGGAGGGTAGCCGCTTCTCCAGGTGACGCTGCAGCGCCTCGGCCAGTCCGGATTCACGCCCCGCCACGTAGCCGACAAAACGCCCGTCGCGCATCACCACGGCCGCTTCGAGCACCGCGGGATGCTCGCGCAGCACCGCCTCGACCTCTCCAAGCTCGACGCGGAAGCCGCGGATCTTGACCTGATCGTCGTTGCGCCCGAGGAACTCGAGCTCCCCGCCGGGCAACCAGCGTGCGAGGTCGCCCGTACGATAGAACCTCCGCCCTTCGATCCACGGATAGCGCTCGGCTGTGAGCTCCTCGCGCCCCAGGTAGCCGCGGCTCACCCCGGCGCCGCCGATCCACAGTTCGCCGGCGACCCCGATCGGCACCGGCTGCCCGGCACGGTCGCAGAGGCGGACCTCGACGTGGGACATGGGCCGCCCGATGGATGAGCGGACCGGGATCTCACCGGCGGGGATGGCCCGGCTCGTGGCGAGAATCGTCCCCTCGGTGGGGCCGTAGAGAACCCGCAGCTCCGCCCCCGGGAAGACCTCGCGCATGTCGACCAGCAGGTCGAGGGGAACGCGGTCTCCTCCAACGAAAAGAGTCTGGAGCCTGGGGTACGTCCGCCCGGTGTGGCGCGCCGCCTCCACGATCTGCCTCATGAGCGCGGGCACGGCATGGAGCCGGGTAAGGCAGGTAAGGAGCGACATCAGCCGCTCGAAGTCCAGGCTCGGCGCGAGCGGCAGCAGGTGGCAGGTGCCGCCGGCAGTCAGCGGCCCGACGAGCTCGAAGAGGAAGATGTCGAACGAGAACGGCGCCAGGCAGACCATGACGTCCCCGGAATCCCACGCGAATTCCTGGCGGCCGGCCGCGAGCAGCGCGGCGAGGCTTCCGTGCTCGACGAGGACGCCCTTGGGTCTGCCCGTCGAGCCCGAGGTGTAGATCACGTAAGCAAGCTGCGCCGGGTCAGTGCCGTCTTCCGGCCCGCCATCTTCCCGCGCGGGCTCCTCACCGGAGTCGGCCAGCGTCTCCGGAGTTAGGACGAAGCGGGCTCCGGAGTCCTCCAGGAGGAGGGCGAGACGCTCACACGGATAGGCCGGATCGAGAGGCAGGCAGGCTCCGCCGGCCATCCAGATCCCAAGCAGGCCTGCCACCAGGTCCGGAGAGCGCTCGGCCTGGAGCCCGACCAGATCACCCGGAGCGATTCCCCGAGCATGCAGGTCGCGAGCAACCCTGCGCGCGCGGAAGTCCAGCTCCGCGTAGGTCAGCTCCTCGTCTCCCCACACCAGAGCTACCGCCATGGGCGTGCGGCGGGCTTGGGCGGCGAAGAGCTCATGGGCGCACGGTTGTGCCGACCGGTCTTCCCTGGAGCCGCTCCACTCGACCAGGAGCTGTTGCCGCTCCTCCGCGGTGAGAAGCGGCAGGTCGATGAGCCGGATCTCCGGCCGTTCGAAGGCCGTGGCGGCAAGCGCATGGAAGTGGCGTGCCACGCGTTGAATGGTGGGGGCGTCGAACAGGTCGGCGCTATAACCCCAGGTGCCTGCAACATCGGAGGGAGACTCGCTCAGGTCGAGCGCCAGGTCGAACTTGGCGCTCGCGGGCGCACTTGCGATCGGCTCCAGGACGAGGCCTGGGAGCTCCAGCGCTCCTCCCGGGATGTTCTGCAGGGAAAACATCGCCTGAAAGAGCGGAGAGCGGGCCAGGCTGCGCTCGGGGCGCAGCTCGTCGACCAGCTTCTCGAACGGAAGATCTTGATGGGCGTATGCCCCCAGCATCGTCTCCCGCACGCCTGCCAACAGCTCCGCGAAGGGGATACCGGCCGCGGGCGCAACTCGCAGGGCCAGCGTGTTGACGAAGTACCCGATGAGCCCTTCGGTCTCCAGCCGGTTCCGGTTCGCCACAGGCGTGCCCACGACGAGGTCTTCCTGTCCGGTGAGACGGGACAGCAGTGCCGAGAATGCCGCCAGCAGGATCATGAAGGGGGTGGTCCTGGTCTCGCCGGCAAGGGCAGCGAGACCACTCAAGAGAGCGGAGGGAAATTGAACCGGCACACTGCCGCCGCGGAAGCTCGGTACGGGAGGCCGCGGTCGGTCAAACGGTAGATCGAGCGCGTCGGGAGCCCCTTCGAGGCTTCGTCGCCACCAGGCGAGCTGGTTCTCGAGGACCTCGCCGGAGAGCCAGGACCTCTGCCAGACCGCGAAGTCGGCGTACTGTACAGGCAGCACGGGCAGCTCCGGTTCCCGATTTCCTTGCGAGAAGGTGGTGTACAGCTCCCCCAACTCGCGCACCAGTACGCCCATCGACCAGCCGTCCGAAACGATGTGGTGCAACGTCAGGAAGGCCACGTGGAGCTCCTCCCCCAGTCGCAGGAGCTGCACCCGGAGGAGTGGCCCGCGTGCCAGGTCGAACGGCTGTCCTGCCTCGTGGGCGGCGAGCTCACGAGCAATCTCCCATGCCTTCCCGGGATGCAACCCGCCCAGATCCACAAGGACCGGCCATACCGGTCGGGCTTGCTTGATCACCTGCACCGGCCGCCCCTCTACCGCCGGAAGCACCGTCCGCAGCGCCTCGTGGCGGGCGACCAGAGCGGAGAAGCTGGCAACCAGGGCCTCCACGTCGAGACGGCCGCGCAGGGCCAGAGCCACGGGCATGTTGTATGCCGCCGAGGCAGGGTCGAGCTGGTGCAGGAACCAGAGGCGCTCCTGGGCGAAAGAGAGAGGAAGGTCGTGGCTGCGTGGCACGGGCCGAAGAGGAAGAGCCGGCTCGCTTATCTCTCCGGCGAATTGCCCCAGGAGGTCGGCCGCCAAAGACCCCACTGTCGGCCGCTCGAAAAGAGTCCTCAGAGGCAGCTCCACGCCGAACGTGGCGCGTACCCGCGAGATCACGCGGGTTGCGAGGAGCGAGTGTCCACCGAGGGCGAAGAAGTCGTCGTCGACCCCTACGCTCTCAACCTGCAGGACCTCGACAAAGATCCCGGCCAGTAGCTCCTCGACAGGATTGCGTGGCGCCACCCGGACTGCGCGCTCCGGCTCCGGCGTTACCCGCCTCAACGCCTCGCGGTCGATCTTTCCGCCAGGAGTCCGCGGCAATCTATCGAGCAAGGCGAAGCCCGCGGGAACCATGTAGTCCGGCAGTCGCTCAAGAAGGTGCCGACGCAGGCCCTCGGTCGATAGATCCGCGCCTGTGACTGGCACGATCCAGACCGCGAGGGACAGGTCGCCGCCCGTAGAGCCCACGGCGAGTACCACCGCTTCGCGCACGCCGGGGTGGGCGGCCAGGACCGACTCGATTTCACTCGGCTCAACGCGGAACCCACGGACCTTGACTTGATGGTCCACCCGGCCCAGGAACTCAATCCGGCCATCCGGAAGCGTACCGGCGACGTCGCCGGTACGGTAGAGACGCCCGCCGGGGCGGGCGCCAAATGGATCCGGCACGAACCGCTCGGCCGTGAGGTCCGGCCGGCCCAGGTAGCCGCGCGCCACACCGGCCCCACCCAGGCAGAGCTCGCCGGCCACGCCGATGGGCGAGACCTCGAATCCCCTGTCCAGGATGTACGCACGCGCGCCGGGGAGCGGCCGGCCAAGCGGGATCTCGCCAGTATCGCCGATATCTCGCCCGTCGATCGTCTGTACGGTCGCGCCCACAGTGGCCTCGGTCGGGCCGTAGCAGTTCAGCAGCTCGATCCGCGGCCCCATCACGGATATCCAGGAGCGCACGCGTTCCGGCGAGACCTTCTCGCCGCCGATGCAGATCAGCCGGAGCGAAGGCGAAACCGAGTCCGGTCGCGCCTTCACCTCCAGGGCAAGCTCGTGCCAGAAGGCGGTGGGCGGAGCAGTCACGGTGATCCCCCAGGCCAGACAGCGCTCCAGGTAGCGCCTGGGGGAGAGCATGTCGGGAGCAGCCAGAAAGAGCGTAGCGCCGCAGGAGAGGGTCGTGAAAATCTCCTCGACGCTGATGTCAAAGCTGGGCGTCGCGAACTGCAGGACGCGGTCCTCGGCCACAAGTCGATAGCGGTCACGGGCCGTCGAGGCGTACCACGAGGCCGAACGGTGTTCGATCAACACCCCTTTGGGCCGGCCGGTGGAACCCGACGTGTACATCACGTAGGCGAGATTCTCCGGCTTCGCCATGGGAGCAGGCCGGCCCGGGCTGTGGCGCCCGATCCGCTTTCCATCCTGGTCCAGGAGGACCACTCTGGTTCCCGGCAAAGGCAGGCTCGGCATGGAGCGCTCCTCCCCGATCAGGATCGGCGCGCCCGCGTCGGCCAGCACGGCAGCGAGGCGTTCCGGCGGATGGAGGGGATCGAGTGGGAGGTAGGCCCCGCCCGCCTTGAGAATCGCCAGCATCGACACGATGAGCCCGGGGGAGCGCTCCAGGCAGATCGCCACCGGAATGTCCGGCCCCACTCCCAGCAACCGGAGATGCCGGGCCAATCGGTTGGCCCGCGCCTCAAGCTCCCGATAGGTGAGCATCTCACCGTCCGCGACGAGCGCCACCGCGTCGGGAGACAAATCCGTGCGCTGCTCAAACAGCTCATGGAGACAGGCTTCCGGAGGCGAGGCGCCGGTGTCGTTCCACGCCAGCACGACCTGGTGACACAGGGCCTCGGACAGGATCGGCAGATCGGCCAGCCGCCGCCCAGGATCGTCCAGAGAACCGCGCAGGAGCACCCCGAAGCTCTCCGCGACCCGAGCGACCGTCGTCCCATCGAACAGATCCCGGTTGTACTCCAGGTCGCCGGCAAGGCCGGCCCCGGACTCCACCAGTGTCAGGGATAGATCGAATTGGGAGACCGCCGCCCCTACTCCGAGCGGAACAAGCGAGAGGCCTACCAGGTCCGGCGAGCCCGCCGGAGTGTTCTGTAGCGCCAGCATCACCTGGAACAGCGGCGACCAGGCGAGGCTTCGCTGCGGCTGCAACTCTTCGACCAGCTTCTCGAAAGGGAGGTCCTGATGGGCATAGGCGCCGAGCGCCGCCTCGCGGACCTTCGCGACCATCTTGGAAAAAGCGGGGTTCTCCGAGAGGTCCTGGCGCAGCGCCAGGGTGTTGACGAAGAAGCCGATCAGGCGCTCGGTCTCCAGGCGGTTGCGGTTCGCGACCGGCGTGCCTATGACGAGGTCGTCCTGCCGCGAGATCCGGGACAGCAGCGCTCCAAAGGCGGCCAGCAATGTCATGAAAGGAGTAGCGCCCAGGGTCCTGGAGAGCGCACCGAGATCCCGCGAGACCTCCGGAGAAAACCGCACCGGCACGCGTCCTCCCCGCGAGGTCTGCACCGCCGAGCGCGGGCGGTCGAGCGGCAGGCCGAGGACCGGAGGCGCGTCCGCCAGGTGCTTCCTCCACCAGGCGAGATGGGACGCGAGCACCTCCCCCGACAGCCAGCTCCGCTGCCAGATGGAGAAATCCGCGTACTGGACCGGCAGCTCGGAAAGGGAGTGCCGGCGGCCTTCGACGCTGGCGGAGTAAAGCTCCCCCAACTCGCTCATCAGGAGCCCCATGGACCAGCCGTCGGAGACGATGTGATGAAGGCTCAGCAGGGCGACGTGGCGCTCCTCGCCGAGCCGCAGCAGCGTGACGCGGAGCAGCGGCCCGGATGCGAGATCGAAGGTCCGCCTCGCTTCCTCCGTCGCCAGCGCGCGGGCTACCCGCTCCCGGACGGAGGCGGGCAGAGACTCCAGATCCACGAGCGGCAGGTCGAAGGGACCCGCGGGCGCGACGAGTTGCAGTGGGCCGCCGTCCTCGCCATGGGAGGGGAAGGTCGTCCGCAGCACCTCGTGCCGGGCCACCACGCCGGCCAACGCCGAGGCCAGCGCAGCCGGCGCGAGGGTACCGCGCATCTCCAGGGCAAGGGGCAGATTGTAGGCCGTCGACCCGGGATCCAGGCGGTCGATCAGCCAGAGCCGCTCCTGGCCGAAGGAAAGCGGCAAGGCGCCCTTCCGCGGCACTGGGAGGATCGGAGAAGCCTCGAGAGCAGGTCCTTGCCTCAGCATCGCTTCCAGCGCACGAGCCAGGGCCGCGATCGTAGGCTTCTCGAACACGACTTGAAGGGGCAGCTCCACTCCGAAAGCGCCCCGCACCCGGGAAGCGAGTTGTGTCGCCAGGAGCGAGTGCCCTCCCATCTCGAAGAAATCGCTCTCCACCCCCGCCACTCCGGTTCCTAGCAGCTCGGCGTAGATCCCCGCCAGTAGCTCCTCCACCGGCGAACGGGGCGAGGTGAAGTCACTCACTGCTTCGATGGGAACGATGGACAACGCCTTGCGGTCCACCTTTCCGTGGGCTGTAAGGGGAAGCCGGTCCACGACGATCAAGCGGGCCGGCACCATGTATTTGGGAAGGACCTCGCCCAGACGGGCGAGGAGACGATCGGCCATGAGAGCCTCTCCGTCCTTCGGCACGGCGAAGCCGACCAGGGATCGGCCGCTCGCCAGGTCGTCGCGCACGACCACGACCGACTCCCGTACCCCGTCGCAGGCCGTCAGGGCCATCTCGACCTCTCCCAGCTCGATGCGGAAGCCCCGCACCTTGACCTGGTCGTCGGCACGGCCGAGGAACTCCAGTTCGCCGGAGGCGCGCCAGCGCGCCAGATCACCCGTTCTGTAGTACCTCCGGTCGTCGACCTGGACAAAGCGCTCTGCTGTCAGCTCTTCGCGCGACAGGTAGCCACGCGCCACTCCGGGGCCGCCGATCCAGATCTCCCCGGCCGCGCCCAGGGGGACGGGACGGCCGCTCCGATCGCGGAGGACCACCTCCACGCCCGGCAGCGGTCGCCCGATGAGCGTCCGCTCGAAGTCCGCGGGGACGGCCCAACTCGTGGCGATGATTGTCGCCTCGGTGGGACCGTAGAGCACCCGCAGCTCCGATTCCGGGAACACCTTCCGCATCCGTGCGAGGAGATCCGGAGGCACGGTGTCACCGCCCACGAACAGCGTCCGCAGCCGCGGGAAGCTCTCCTCCGCCACGGCACCCACAACCTGCCGCATGACCGCCGGCACAGCATGCAGCCGCGTCACTTCGGGTAGGAACCCGATCACTTCGTCGACGTTCAGGGTCGGGGAGAGCCCCACCAGACGACAGATCCCCCCCACCAGGAGCGGGTTGAACAGCTCGAACAGGAAGATATCGAAAGAAAACGGAGCCAGGCAGAGGATCGAGTCCTCACGCCCCCATCCGAAGGCTGCGCGGCTCGCCGCCAGCGTGTGGGCGAGGCTCCCGTGCTCAACCACCACGCCCTTGGGACGGCCTGTGGAGCCTGAGGTGTAGATCACGTAGGCCGGGCTCGCCGGATCCACCCCGCGCTCAAGCTCCGGGCCGTCCTCCCCATCGACGTCAGTGAGCACCAGGGCCGCTCCGGCGTCCTCCACCAGGAAGGCCAGTCGCTCGTCGGGATTGGAGGGGTCGAGGGGCAGGTAGGCGCCCCCGGCCTTCCAGATCCCCAGGATCCCCACCACCAGATCCGGCGAGCGGTCCATGCGCAGCCCTACCACCATGCCTGGTACGACTCCAAGCCGCCGCAGGCGCCGCGCCAGGCCGGCGGCGCGCAGATCAAGCTCGCCATAGGTGAGGGCCTCGCCCTCGAAGGCGACGGCAACTGCGTCCGGCGCCGCAGCGGCCTGTTCCTCGAACAGTTCAATCACGCTGCGGGCGGAGAAATCGGCCTCCGTGTCACCCCAGCCCCGGAGCTGGTGAAGCTCGGAGTCCGACAGCAGCGGCAGGTCCAGGATCGTCCTCTCGCCGCCGCTAGCCAGGCCTGCGGACATGCCCGCCAGGAGGTTGCGGCAGTGCTCCAGGAGTCGGCCCACCGTGTCCCGGTCGAAGCGGGCCCGGTCGTGCTCCAGGCCGAGGGCGAGCTCCTCTCCGGGGACGGCGGACAGCGTGAGGGGGTAACCACTCTGTTCCACCGCCTGGACATCTCCAATGACCAAACCGCTGCCACCCTGCTGCAAGGCGGCATCCAGTGGGTAGCTCTCGAAGACGAGGATGCTTTCGAACAGGGACGCTGAGCCAGCACCCAGTTCGCTCCAGGACCGGACCCGCACGAGAGGGCTGTGCTCGTGCTGCCGCATCTCCACCTGGCGCCACTGCAGCTCGCGAAGCCAGTGCAGTAGAGGCGGAGCGCCCTCCATCCGGACCCTTACCGGCAAGGTATTGATGAACAAACCGACCATGGACTCGACACCGGGAAGATTTGCCGGCCGCCCAGAAACCGTCGCGCCGAAGACAACGTCCTCCCGGTCGGCATGGCGGCCGAGCAGCAGACCCCACGCTGCCTGAACCAGAGTATTGAGAGTGAGCTGATGCCTCCGGGCCTGCACTCGAAGCGCCGCGGTCAGGTCTGCAGGAAGGCGCATCCGCAGGGTCTCCGTCCCGGAGCCCTGGTCGAGGAAGTTGGGGAAGGCCTCCGGCAGGGGCGTGGTCTCGGACCATCCGGCCAGGGCTTCGCGCCAGAACCGCTCGGTCTCGGCCAGGTCCCAGTGCTCCAGCCAGTCGATGTAGTCACGGTAGGGACGGCGCCGGGGTAGCTTCGGCTCGCGATCAGCGCTCAACGCCTCGTACGCGGTCAGGAACTCGCCGGCCACCGCCGAGAACGACCAGCCGTCCATCACCAGATGGTGGTGGGTCCACAGCAACCGGTGCTCCTCCTCGCCGGTCCGGACCAGGGTCCACCGCATCAGAGGCGCCCGTGACAGGTCGAATCCCCGTGTGCGGTCCGCGAGAAGCAAGGCCTCCAGTTGGTTCCGCTGCTCCGACTCGGACACACCGCGCCAGTCCTGGCGCTCAACCGCCAGCTCGGCACGGGCATGCACTACCTGCGCAGGTCGATCGAGCCCTTCCCAACGGAACGAGGTCCGCAGCACCGGGTGCCGCTTCAGCAGGAGCCGCCAGGCGGCCTCGAAAGCGGACTCATCGAGCCCCGCTCCCAAGCGGCAGGCGAGCTGCTCGACGTAGACGCCCGAGCCGGAGGCGTAGCGACTCTGGAAGAGCATTCCCTCCTGGAGCGGAGAGAGCGGGTAGACGTCTTCGATCTCCTGCTCTTCGCTCGGTATGGCAGGCATGGTCCCACGGCTCTCGATCAGCTCCACCAAGTGAGCCAGGAACGCGGCGGCCCAGCGCGTCACGGTCTCGCGCCGGTGCAGGTTTTCGCTGTAAGTCCAGCTCAGGCGCAGCTTGCCGCCGACGACCGCGCCGCCCACCTCCAGGAGGTGGCTGCGCCGGCTGCGGCGGCTGCACGCAGGACCGACCGACTCGGAAGCCACCGCGAAGAGCGAGCTTCCGGCCAGAGTCTGATCGAGCTGACCGAGGTAGTTGAAGGCCACCTCCGGCCGCGGCAGAGAGGCAAGCTCCGCCGCAACCTCTCCCCCGCGCAGGAACCGCAGCACTCCCCAGCCGATCCCACGCCGGGGAATGGAGCGCAGGTGCTCTTTCGTCCTCTGGAGTGTTGCGCTCGGCTCACCGCCAG
>JANOCF010000203.1:0-3522 GCA_031412055.1 Holophagales bacterium
GTTGGCCGTTGCGAAAAACTCTCCAGCCGTTGCGTATCGCGCGATGTTCGCAACCGCCAGCTCGAAGTTCGCAACAGACTGAGGGTTTACACCAGCCGAAGCTGTCGCGGACGAGGCGGGGGGAGGTCGACCTCTCTCCGCTCCAGCAGCTCCTCCGCGATATCGTTGAGAAAAGGAGAGGGACTGGCCTCGGCCGTCTCTCCGCGAAGCGACCTTTTGCGGCTGTGAAGCAGGAAGAGCCGCGAGCGGGCGCGGGTCATCCCCACGAAGAACAGCCGCCGCTCCTCGGCGATCGCGGACTCCCGGGTCCCCGGCCACGACATCGGAAGGAGGCCGTCCTCGCATCCCACCAGGAACACCACCGGAAACTCCAGCCCCTTGGACGCGTGCAGGGTGAGCAGGGACACCCCTTCGGCCCGGGGGTCCCACAGGTCCACCTCGCCGCCGAGAGCGATCTCGGAGAGAAATCTCTCCAGGTCGCCCTGCACCCGCAGCACGAGAGGCCGGACCAGATCGACGGCCGACAGGATGGTCTCCAGGTCCTGGCTGGTCCCGGACGACGTCATCGCCAGCCCCAGGACGAGCTGATCCAGAAACTTTTCGATTCCGGTGGCAGCCACCTCCGCGGCCCGTCTCTGGAGAGACGTGACCAGCGCCTGGACCCCCGATTGATCCAGAAGCGGCCGGTGAGAGCGCTTCTGGTAGGGGATGCCGGCCCGGCTCAGCGCCTCGATGAGCGCCGGTGTCTGGGCTTCGGTACGGTAGAGGATGGCCATGTCCTGGAAGGAGAGGTTCGGAACATCTCCATGCCCCACCCGGCCGCTGTCGAAGGAGAAGGAGGTCGTGCCGCCCAGCAACTGCTCCAGGGTCTTGACGACCAGCTCGGCCTCGGCCCGCTCGGTGGGGGACGGTTGGACGACAATCCGCTCGGCTTGGTCACCGGGAGCCTGGTTGACGGCCACGAGGCGCCGGTCCGGGACGAGGCTCGACGGGCGGATGGCCTGGCAGGCGGCCTCCACGAGGATGCGGGTTGCGCGGTAGTTGCGGGTGAGATGGACGACCCGCGTACCTGGCCAGTCCTCCTGGAAGCGGAGGAAGAAGCCCACGTCGGCTCCCCGAAACCCGTAGATGGACTGGTCCGGATCGCCGATCGCGCAGAGGTTGGCTCCAGGGGGTGCCAGGAGCCGGATCAGGGCGTACTGGAGCGGATCGATGTCCTGGTACTCGTCGATCGAGATCCAGCGGAAGCGCTCCCGGTAGGACTCGACGATGTCCGGCCGCTCCCGGAGGAGAGCGAGCGGCCGGAGGAGCAGGTCGTCGAAGTCCAGGAGGTTCCGCTTCTCCAGGGCTTTCTGGTAGTCGGCAGCCTGGTCCCTGGCGTCTCCTCCTTCCCTCCCCTGAGATCGGCGGAAGCGGCCGATCTGGTCCAGGAGGCGCTCGGCCTTGGCCTCGGTGATGGCGAAGGTCTCCTTGGCGATCTCGGTCCGCTCCAGGGGAGAGGCGATGCGGAAGCCCGGGGCCAGTCCCACCTCTTCGGCATGCTCCCGGAGGATCATCAGCCCGAGAGCGTGGAAGGTCGCCACCGTAGGCTGTTCCGTCGTCTCTGGCGCCTCCGGAAGAAGAGCGGCGAGGCGTTCCTCCAGCTCCGTGGCCGCCCGGCGGCTGAACGTCACGGCCAGGCACTGTCGGGCGGGGACACCCCGCTCGGAGATCAGGCAGGCGAGACGATGGGTGAGCGTCCGGGTCTTGCCCGTGCCCGGCCCGGCGACGATGAGCAGGGGGCCTTCGAGGACTTCGGCGGCGGCGCGCTGGTCGGGGTCGAGGGCGGCCCTCACCCCCCGGCCCCCTCTCCCGGTCCCCCCAAGCACGCCCTCCCCGGGAGAGGGGGAGACTTGTTCCAATAAAGGCTGAAAGGCAGGACGGGCGGGGGCCCCCTCTCCCTCGGCACGGGGGAGAGGGCTGGGGAGAGGGGGGATGGGATCGAACAACGGCGCCACCACCGACCGTCCCCGGATCTCTTCCGGCTCGAACAGCCGGATCACCCCGTACTCCCCGTCATAACCCGAGTCCCGCCTGACCTGTCCGGCCCGCAGGCGGGAGAGCGCTTCGGCCAGAAGCGGCCCCCCAGCTTTGGCAACGTCTTCGAGGGGGAGACTACCTAGGATCTCGAGCTCCGGTCCCAGCCTGGCCACGAGCCGCGACGCGGACTGCTCCACGGCCCGCGACTTCGGGCCGACGCCATGAAGCTCCGACAGCACCTCCGGAAGGGGGACGAGGCTCCGGAAGGGGTCGGTCCTCCCACGGTCCCTGGCCGTCCTCTCGGGATCGGAATCGGACCGGTCGGCCAGCTCTTCGACCCGGTGCAGGACGCCCACGGTCAGCGGCTTGCCGCACTTCGGACAGAGACCCTGGACGTTGCGCGTCTCGGCAGGCTCCAGCCGGACCCCGCAGGTGCGGTGGCCGTCGAGGTGGTACTTGCCCTCCTCGGGGAAGAACTCCACCGACCCCCCGTAGCCTTCGCCGGTTTCGAGAGCACGGCGGAGGGCGAAGTAGTCGAGATCCGTGTCGAAGACGCAGGCCTCCCGGCCGAGCATCGGGGGCGAGTGGGCGTCCGAGTTGCTGACGAGGGTGAAGCGGTCGAGGCAGGAGACCCGCCAGTTCATGGGAGGGTCGGAAGAGAGCCCCGTCTCCACCGCGAAGATGTGGGAGGAGAGGTCGCCATAGCACTCCTCCACCGAGTCGAACCCCGACTTGGAGCCGAGCACGGCAAACCAGGGGGTCCAGACGTGCGCGGGGATGAGGTAGGCATCCGGCCCGCTCTCCAGGGTGATCTCCCGAAGGTGTCGCGAGTCGAGCCCGAGGATGGGACGCCCGTCGGCCGAGATGTTGCCGATCGCGCCGAGCCGCTCCCGGATGCGTCCCGCCGTGTCGAGGTTGGACGCGTAGATCAGATGGTGGACCTTGCGGGTGCGGTCCCCTTTCTTGTAAATCGTGGAGATCTCGACTTCCAGGAGAAAGCGGACCGTCCCATGGCAGGACGGCGGGAGCTGCTGGTCCACCGCCCGCTCGATCTCGGGGAGGAGCCGGAACAGTCCGGGCTCGGCCGGCACGAGCTTCGTCCGGATCTCGTCGAACCAGGCCGGATGGGTGAAGTCGCCCGTCCCGACGACGGTGATGCCCTTGCGCTTGGCCCAGAGCGCGATGTGCTCGAGATCCGCGTCGCGGCTGGTGGCCCGGGAGTACTTGGAGTGGATATGGAGGTCGGCGTAATAGCGCATGGCATGGAAGTATGGAACGGGGTGATCATACCCCGCCATCTCCGTGCCGTCCAGCCGGTTTTTCTAACGGAGAAGAAACATCTCCAATGGAGCTGGAAGCTCTCCACCCCGAGGGCAGCGAATGCTCGCGCGAGAGCCTCGAATCAGGGCTGAGACAGGATGGCGACGCCGCTGGAGGTCCCGAGCCGGGTGGCTCCGGCCTCCACCATGGCGAGGGCGGTGGCGCGGTCGCGGATGCCGCCGG
>JANOCF010000204.1:0-1785 GCA_031412055.1 Holophagales bacterium
TGCGCTTACTTGCCTGGCCGTCGTGAGAGGTTATTGCGCTTCCAGCCCAGATTCTGCTGCATGCCGGGATACCTCAGGCTCGATGGCCATGCTCTCTGGAATGCAGCTCCGCTTTAGGATAATGCCTTAGTACGCGTGTGAAGCTGATCGACGCGTCTTAGCGGCCGAGCAAAGGGGGCGAAACGGCTGATCTTGGTCGCTTCGCCGATCCCTGCCAGATTCCCACGGGGTGCCGTCCAAGACCCACAGCCTCGGGTCCGTGGCGGCGAGCACGGGGAGGTGGTGGTGCTTCTCGTTTCCGCGAAGCCTCGCACCAGCTCCCGGGAAACCGGTCTTACTGGCCCTGCGCGTCCTGCGCGCCCTGTGGTTGTCCTGCCATGTCCTTGAACATCGCCTCCTGGCGCTGCATCAGCTCGTCTTCGGTGAGGTCCTCCTTGCGGGTGGCGATGGTCCAGACGTAGCCGAAGGGATCGGTGAAGGCGCCGCAGCGGTCCCCCCAGAACTGGTCGCCGAACGGCATCCCGACCTCGACGCCTTCCGCGACCGCGCGGTTGAAGAGCGTCTCGGAGTCCTCGACGTAGATCCACAGCCCCACCGGCGAGCCGCCGAGCGCTTTGGGACCCTTGAAGCCCATCATGGCGTCGTGGAACATGATCGGGGACCCGCCGATGCGGATCTCGCCGTGCATGACCTTGCCGTCCGGCCCGGGGTGGCTCGACACCTCCACCGCGCCGAGCACCCGCTTGTACCACTCGATGGCCGGCCGGGCGTCGTCGAGACAGAGCACCGGCGTGACCGTATGAAAGCCTTCGGGGATCGCACTCTTCGCTTTGGCCATTGGATTGCCTCCTCTCATAGCGTGGACCCCGAACATACGACTGAATACCGCCCAGGTCAATACGAGAAAAAGACCGAGCGCGTGACAATTTGATGGCGTGTTGCAGCGTCTTGGGGTTTAATCTTGAACGATTCCAGAAAATCAGTCATGCTCCCCGCATGTCCATGGCCAAGACCCACGAGAGTCTTCTGCGGGAGGCGGGGCTGCGGGTGACGCGGCCCCGGGTGGCCGTGCTCGACGCGGTGCGGCAGCACCCGCATGCCGACACCGAGTCGATCATCGCGGCAGTCCGGGCCGACCTCGGCGAGGTCTCCCACCAGGCCGTATACGACGTCCTGAGCGCCCTCACCACGGCGGGCCTGGTCCGGCGGATCCAGCCGTCCGGGACCCATGCCCGGTACGAGGCGCGGGTGGGCGACAACCACCACCACGTCGTCTGCCGGTCGTGCGGGGTCATCGCCGATGTCGACTGCGCGACGGGCGAGGCGCCGTGCCTGGCCGCGTCCAACGCCCACGGCTTCAGGATCGACGAGGCCGAGGTCATCTACTGGGGCCTCTGCCCCGACTGCAGCAAGACTCCATAAACCCAACAGAATCCAGCGCGACCAGAGAGGGACCGAACTTGTCCGAGAGCGAGAACCCAGTAATCCCCGCACCCACCCCGAAGCGGCACCGGCCACACACCAACCAGGACTGGTGGCCCAACCAGCTCGACCTCAGTGTCCTGCACCAGCACCACCCGCGGGGCAACCCGCTGGGCGACCACTTCGACTACGCCGAGGCGTTCGCCGGCCTCGACGTCGAAGAGCACCGCTTCGACGATGAGCACGAGATCGACAACGAGCACGGCACGGTCACCACGAGCGACGCGCCGTCGGACGCCCGTTGCCCGGTGATGCACGCCGGCCACCAAGCCGTCGGCATCACCGCCAACCAGCACTGGTGGC
>JANOCF010000205.1:0-4039 GCA_031412055.1 Holophagales bacterium
TTCACCCGCAGGTGCGGAGGCTGCACCAGCGGGTGTAGGTCCCAACCCGCGGGTGTTGTGTCTCCACCAGCGGGTGTAGCGGCTCCACCAAGAGGTGAAGACACACAACCCGCCTGTAGAATGTCTCAATCTTTGGGTCGATACACAAAACCCGCGGGTGGAATGTATCTGCCCACGGGCAAACTCGTCCCGGAGAGGAGCGCGGAGGTCCCGCAAGCCGCCTCAACTGTCCCGGAAGTCACAAAACGCCGCCGATAGACAATATGGTGAGCCCGGAAGCCTTCAAACCGCGGCCGATAGACATTAGGCCGCGAGGAATAGTCTTTAAACGGCGCCGGAAGTCATTAAACCGCTCCGGCTAGTCATTAAAATCGGCTAAGTAGTCATCCGGCCGCGCCTGGTAGTCTTTAAATTCCAGAAGTAGTCTTCCAACGCGACCGATTGTCTTCAAGCGCCATCACGGCGGGGTCATGACGATCAGGGTTGGCGTTGGGGCTAAAGGTTGTTCCACTCTTCCAGGTGAAGAGGGCGTCCGAGGATTGTCTCGACTTCCCGCAGCATCATCCGAAGTTGCGGGACCGAGTACTCCTCATTGGAGGGGACGGTCAACCGATTCTGGCCGCGGACGAAGAAGTGATGGCGCGAGCCCGCGATGGGGCCTTCAAAGCCCAGCGCCTTCAGCTTGCGTAGGAACTCCCGACGCTTACAGGGCGTCCACCGGTTCATGCTGGGGGGCTGCGTTCAGGTCGATTCCTGCGATGACTGGTAGGGGATGGCTCAGCTTCAGGCCGAGGAGGATCCAGTCTTCGAGCGTGGAGTGCAAAGAGGCCTCGCATTCCCGCAGCGTGGCTCCGAATGCCACGACGCCAGGACACGGCGGAATTCTTCCTCCGAAGCTGCCGTCTTCCAGCTTGTCGTACTCGGCAGCGGCCAGGGCCTGCTCAACGTAGTCGCTCAAGACGTATCGGACTTCCATCTGAAACCTCCTGTCGCAGGAGATTCTACTATCGATATGACGGCACGGGTGAGGTCTACCGCACCGACATCCGCTGCACCGCCGACACGAACGCCTTCGCGTTCGCGACCGGGGTCATGGGCAGGATGCCGTGGCCGAGGTTGGCGATGTGGCCGCCTCCCTTGCCTTCCTCGATCATCATGCCGACTCGGCGCTCGATCTCGGGAATGGGGCCGAGCAGGGCCGCGGGGTCGAAGTTGCCCTGGAGCACACGGTTGCCCACCACCTGCCTCACCTTGCTCAACGGCTGGCGCCAGTCCACGGAGAGGACGTCCACAGGCAGCTCGCGCAGCGCTTCCAGGAGATGCCCGCCGCCGTTGATGTAGTAGATGAGCGGCACTCGCCCGGAGATCCCCTCGACGATCTTCTGGAGCGGGGGGAGGGCCAGGGAGCGCCAGCGGTCGAGGCTGAGCAGTCCGCCCCAGGTGTCGAAGAGCTGGAGGGCCTGGGCTCCGGCTTCGATCTGGCCGAGGAGGTAGGCGATGGAGGTGTCGGCAATCCGGTCCAGGAGGACGGCGAGGCCCTCCGGATCGGAGTAGCTCCACGCCAGGAGCTTGTCGAAGTGCTTGGAGACGCCACCCTCGGTCAGGTAGGCGGCGAGCGTCCAGGGCGTGCCGCCGAAGCCGATGGCGGGGACCTGGCCGTTCAGCTCCCGGCGCACCACGCGCATGGCGTCGAAGACGTAGCCGAGCGTGGCGTGGACGTCCGGTTCGCGCAGGCGGTGGATGTCCTCGCGGCTGCGCACGGGGTTGGGGAAGGTCGGGCCGTCGCCCTTCACGAAGACAAGCTCGGCTCCCATGGCTTCCAAGGGGAGGAGGATGTCGGCGAAGAGGATGGCGGCGTCAACCCCAAGGATGCGCACGGGCTGGAGGGTCACCTCGGCGGCCAGCTCGGGGGTCTTGCACAGGGTGAGGAAGTCGGTCTTCTCGCGGATGGCCCGGTACTCGGGCAGGTAGCGGCCGGCCTGGCGCATGAGCCAGACGGGCAGCCGCTCAACTTCTTCACCTCGGCAGGCACGGAGAAACAGGTCGTTCATGGCGCGGGGGAGGATACCAGAGTGAGGTAGTATTCGTTTCCCTATGTTGCGCCTCGTCGCCTACGCGCCGGACGGAGTCCGGAGATTCCCTGTCCTCAGGAGTGAGCTCCTGATCGGCGGCAGCCCCGAGTGCGACATCTATCTGCCCTATACGGGCGTGGCCCAGAAGCACGCCATTCTCCGTTTTGACGGGACCGTGCTGCGGATCGAGGACCTGGGCAGCCGCAAGGGGCTGCTGGTCAGCGGCAAAAAGGTCAAGGAGGCCGCCCTGGAGGTGCTGGACGAGATCCGGGTCGGCGGTGTGACCCTCCTGGTGGAGGACGTGGTCCTCGGTCCGGAGAAGGTCGCCCCGCAGGAGGAGACCGATCCGGAGCCGATCGCCGGGCCCCGCATCACTCCCGAGCGGATCGTCGAGCACATGTCCCGCATCAGCGAGTGGGTGCTGGCCGACGCCGAGAGCCGCACCACGTCCGAGGCGCTGGTGAGCGACGTGCTGGCCGATTTCGGCGGCGGCGTCCTTTTCCTCCTCCAGGGAGAGGTGGAGCGGGCCGGCCTCAAGCTGGTGGTGAGCAGCGATTCCGCCTGGCTCGCGAGCGCCGAGGCGCTGATGGATCAGCTCCTCGCGCACCGCGGCGCGGGCCACAGCCTTCAGCACGGCGGCGCCTTCCAGGGCGAGCTTGCCGGGCTGTCCGCCTGGGTCTGCTACCACTCGTTCGTGGCTCTCGACCGCACCTACTCGCTGGTGGCGGCGTTTCCGGCTTTCCAGCCCCCCGAGGGGTGGTCGCCCGTGGGCGCGTTCCGCACCCTGGGCCACCTGCTGGTCCTCGGCCTCGTCCACCACGTGGGTTGGTACGAGCCGATCCTTCCGGGCCGGCCGGGGCAGCAGGACCTGACGCTCGATCCGAGCCTGATCGTGGGTGAGTCGCAGGCGATGAAGCAGGTCATCGAGCAGATGCGCGCCGCGGTCGATCCGGCCGTGCACGTGCTGCTGCTCGGCGAGCCCGGGGTGGGCAAGGAGCTGCTCGCGCGCTCGCTGCACCTTTCGGGTTCGCGCCGCCATGGTCCGTTCATCATGGCCACGTGCAGCGGAGTGCGCCCGCAGCAGATCGAGGCCGATCTTTTCGGCGCCGAGGTGCCGGGCAAGACCGGGCCGGTCCGCCGGGAGGGCAAGCTCCTCCTGGCCAACGGCGGCACGATCTTCCTCGACGATGTGGAGCAGCTCCCCATGGAGGTGCAGGCGCGGCTGGTGCGCTTCCTGCGCACGGGGCAGGTGGAGCCCACGGGGAGCACCGACGCGCATCCGGTGGAGGTTCGGGTGGTGGCGGGCAGCCGGGTGTCGCTGGAGTCGGTGGCGGCGCGCGATCTGTTCCGGGTCGACCTGGCCTACCGGCTGTCGCAGTTCACGGTGGAGGTGCCGACGCTGCGCGAGCGCCGCGAGGACCTGCCGCTGCTCATCCAGTCGTACATCAACCGTTACTGCCACGAGACGGGCAAGCGGATGCAGGGCATCACGGTCAAGGCGATGTCGGCGCTGCTGAACTACGACTATCCGGGGAACCTGTCGGAGCTGGAGAACATCGCCCGCCAGCTCGTCTACATGAGCCCGCCGGGCAAGCCGGTGGACATCAGCCTGCTGCCGGACCGGGTGCGCACCGGCACGGTCTCGGCCGCGCGGGTGGACACCTCGTCGGACCTGGAGCTGGAGCGCCTGGTGGGCGCCTGCGAGCAGTCGGCCATCCGCGAGGCCCTGCGCCGCACGCACGGCAACAAGTCCCAGGCCGCCCGCACGCTGGGGCTGTCGCGCAACGGGCTGGCGATCAAGATGGAGCGGTACGGGCTGAAAGCGTAAGGTCTGACGCCGAACTGCCGAAACAATTCCCGCCCTGGAGTCATAGTCTCTTGGAGGGACTTATATGACTAAACCTTGGAATGCCTCCTGTTGGATCGTCGTCCTCTTGATGCTCTCTTCCTGCGCGGCGGCTCCCGGC
>JANOCF010000206.1:0-5926 GCA_031412055.1 Holophagales bacterium
GCCCAGGTGGGCGAAGGTTGCGCCCCGAGGGGCGGAAGGTCTGCCCGAATGGACGAGGGGTTCGCCCGCTGGCAGCGCCGTCCGCTCCGAAGGGCGAACCGTTCCCCGGTTGGGGCGGGCCGTCCGCCTTGTCGGGCGGAGCGTCGCCAGACCGGGGCAGACCGTTCACGAACAGGGGCCAGGGCTCTGGAGCAGCTGGGGAAGAGGCCGCGGGTCCAGTGTTGATCAACGCTTCAAGGGGCTCTCTTCAACCGCACCGCTACTGCACCTGCGCCAACTTGAACCTTCGGCAGAGTTCAAGTAATCTATTTCGCGCCAACCACCTCCTCGAGAGGACCGCGAGAGATGTTGAGCACCTCGGCTGAAAGGTAACTGTCGAGAGCCTGGTGATCGGCACGTCGCCGGCTTGAGAACGCCCAACGATCGCAACGGAGCTCCACAGATGGCGCAAAGCGAACCCTGGGTCCTGGGGATGGTCAACAACCATAACGGCTCGGTCTGCCTGCTCAAGGGGGACCGGATCGTGGTGGCGATCCAGGAGGAGCGCCTGAGCCGCAGGAAGCGGCACGCAACGCACGGCTCGCTGCCCTCCCTCGCGCTCAAGTATTGCCTTGACTATGCCGGGATCCAGCCGCGCGACCTCGACCTCGTGGTCAACAGCGTGGTGGGCCGGGTGAAGTCGCCTGTCGAGGACGTGACCCTGAACCCTTTCCTGCAGACCTCCCTGCACGGCATCCCGGTGCTGACCGTCCCGCACCACATGGCGCATGCCGTGAGCGCTTTCGCGACCTCCGGGTTCGAGGAGTCGGCAGTCCTCGTGGTGGACGGCGTCGGCTCGCCGCTCGAGGACCTCTCTGCGGAAGAGCAGGCGGCGATCAAGAACCCCGTGCCGCAGGGCTCCGAGATCATTTCCCTCTACGCCGCGTCAGGCACCTCGCTCGTGCCGCTCGAAAAACAGATGGTGGAGAAGGGGCAGTGGCTGCTCTACCAGTTCCTCCGCATGCCGCGCTTCCGCAGCCTGGGAGCGGTCTTCTCCGCCCTGTCCTGGCAGATTTTCGGCAACTATCATGAGGCCGGCAAGGTGATGGGTCTCGCTCCCTACGGCGAGCCCACCTTCCCGGCCGCGGATTTCTTCGACATCGTCGACGGCTGCTTCCGGTTCAAGGACACGATACCCGAGCGGTTCGACCATTCCGAACGCTGGCCGAAGCGCCAGACCGAGTACCAGAACCTCGCCAGCTCGGCGCAGGTCGCTCTAGAGGAGGCGCTGCTCCATCTCGCCGCCCGCCTGTACGACCTCTGCCCCAGCCCCAATCTCTGTTACGCTGGCGGGGTGGCGCTCAACAGCGTCGCCAACGAGCGCATCCTGCGCGAGGGAAAATTCAAAGACATGTACGTCATCCCTGCCGCCGAGGACAGCGGGGCAGCGATCGGCGCCGCGTATTACGGCCTGTGGCAGCTCACGGGGCGCAACACCCGGCGGCCTCTCGGCCATGACGCGGTGGGCCGCTGCTACTCGGACGACGAGATCGCCCAAGCGGTGGCGAAAGTCCCCAAGCTCCAGGCCGTCCCGTGCGACGACGTGCTGGAACAGACCGTCGACCTGCTCGTCGACGGCAAGATCGTCGGCTGGTTCCAGGGGCGGTCGGAGCTCGGTCCCCGCGCGCTTGGCCAGCGCAGCATCCTCTGCGATCCGCGTTCGCCGGACGCCAAGGCGCTGCTCAACGGACGGGTCAAGCACCGCGAAGCGTTCCGCCCCTTCGCCCCGGTGGTGCCGCTCTCTCTTGCCAAGGACTGGTTCGAGCTTGAAGGATTTCCCGCCGAGAGCCCCTACATGTTGCGCGTCATCCGCTTCCGCGAGGAGGCCAAGGAGCGGGTGCCCGCGGTCATGCACGTCGACGGCACCGGACGCGTGCAGACGGTCACCCCGGAGGCCAATGGGCGCTTCCACGACCTGGTTCAGCGCTTCTACGCGCGGACCGGGGTGCCCATCGTGCTCAACACCTCGTTCAACGTCATGGGCGAGCCGATCGTCGAGACGCCCGAGGACGCCCTCTGGTGCTTCCTAAGCACCGGGATCGACGCCTGCGTGCTGGGCGACCGGGTCGTCGTCAAGCAGCCGGACTACCGGTCGATCCTCGATCTCTATCCGACCCTCCTTGCGCCGCGCTACAGCGAGTCGCTGCTGCTCGGCGACGGTCTGTGCCATGAGGACGCGCGGCAGTCGTCGTTCCTCTCCTTCAGCGTCATGACCCCATGGGGACGGACCCGGCAGGTGGCGAGCGCCAACGTGCTGCCGCTCCTCGCGCTGATCGACGGCAAGCGCGACGGTTGGAGCCTGCTCGCCGCGCTTCCCAAGGACGTGCGCCCGCTGGACGAGCGGTTCCTGATCGAGACCCTGGAGAGATGGATGAAGGCGGCGCAGGGAGAGGTGCTGATCGACGGCTCGATCCCGCCGCGCGCCATCGCGGAGACCCTGTTCAATCAGCGGATCTCCGCCTATGACGAGCGGACGGTCTTCCGCCAGCTGGTGCAGCTGCGCCGCGACTCGGTCATCGCCCTGCGCGAGGTGCCGACGCCGTAGCGGAGCGGTCCGGTATGTGAGGAACGAAAGGAGTAGGACATGCTGACGCTGGGGCTCGCGGGAGGCCTGGATCCGGTTCACGAGGCCCGTCTCGATACGCCCGAGAACTTCACCTATGACGGCGCCGCCGTTCTGGTCGAGGACGGGACGGTGGTCGCGGCGGTGGAGGAGGCGCGGGTAGATCGTATCAACCGGTCCAACAAGTTCCCCACTGCGGCCATCCGCTTCTGCCTGGAACAGCACGGCGTGCGGCCGGAAGACCTCGACCGGATCGCCTACTACGCGCAGGAGGAGGCCGCCAAC
The DNA here is from genome assembly GCA_031412055.1 of Holophagales bacterium. Taxonomy (GTDB): domain Bacteria; phylum Acidobacteriota; class Thermoanaerobaculia; order Multivoradales; family UBA5704; genus DATMER01. The sequence goes on from JANOCF010000206.1 coordinate 2,888, forward strand.
CAGCTGCTCTCCCGCCTATACCTGGCGATGCCGGAAGTCGAGCCGCGGCTCGACGCGCGCCGCTTGCTCGCCGCGACCCTCGGCCGCGAGCTCGGCTCCACGATCGATCCCGGACGGCTCAGCTTCTTCCAGCACAAGCTCACCCACGCAGCAGGGGCCATGGCCCAATCAGGTTTCGACGACGCGTTGGTCCTGATTCTCGACAACTCCGGCGGGCTCTTTCTCGGCCGCCGGGAGGAGGCGGGAGCGACCACCCTGGAGGAGATCGTGGCGATGCCGCCCGGCAAGTCGACGACGCGCCTCTTCCAGTCTCTCCTCCCCTTCCTCGGCCTGGGCCCGCTCGATTGGCAGCAGGCGGTGGCGATGGCGCCTGAAGGCGACCCGGCCGCCTTCCGCCCCCTCTTCCGCAGCCTCTATGAGCTTCTGCCGAACGGCGACTACAACCTCCGTCTGGACCGAATCGGCCAGCTGGTGGGGAAGGTCGAGCCGCGCGGCAAGGAAGGGCCCGCCCAGCAGCATCGGGACCTGGCCGCGGCGCTCCAGGAGGCCCTGGAAGAGGTCACCCTCCACGTGCTTCGGCACCATCGCGCGGCCACCGGCCGGCGCAACCTCTGTCTGGCGGGTGGCATCGTGGAGAACAGCACGACGAACGGGAAGGTGCTCTATTCCGACCTCTTCGACTCCGTCTTTGTCCATCCCGCGTTGAGCGACGCGGGGTGCGCGCTGGGGGCTGCGCTCCTCGCTTCCGAGTCGGTCGGCCGTCCCGCCCCGAGGCGGCGGGTCGAGCATGTATATTGGGGCCAGGCGCCGCGGGTGGAGGCCCTTGCGGCGGAGCTGGAACGCTGGCGGGGCTTCCTCGCCGCCGAGCGGTCCCCGGACATCGCGCGCCGCACGGCCGAGCTCCTGGCCGGAGGTGCTCTGGTGGGCTGGGTGCAGGGCCGTTCGGAGTTCAGCCCGCGCGCCCTGGGCAATCGCAGCGTCCTCGCGGATCCGCGGCCGGCGGAGAACCGGGCGCGGATCGACGCGGCGTTGCACCGGCCGGCGGGTTCGGTGGCGGTGGGACCCTCGGTGCTGGAGGAGGCCGCAGGTGGCCTCTTCGAGCTGCCGAAGGGAGCGGCGTCATTCCCCTACATGGCCTTCGCGCTCAAGGTTCGGGAAGCGGAGCGCCCGGTCATCGCCGCCACTCTCAACGCCGACGGGACAGCCTGGCTCCAGACGGTGTCGGAGCAGACCAACCCTCGCTTCTGGGAGCTGCTCCGAGCCTTCCGCGCCCTGACCGGTGTCCCGGCGCTCCTCAATACCTCCTTCCGCAGCCATGCCGAGCCGATCGTCGACTCGCTCGAGGACGCGGTAGTCGCCTTCCTGACCACAGAACTCGACTACCTGGTGGTCGGCGACTTCGTGGCGGAGAGGCGGACACCATCGCGCGCCGATCGGCTGTCGCTCCGCCTCTCGCTGCCTCCCTACGTCCGGCTCCAGCAGACCCGGCGGTTCGTGGGCCCGGAGCGGATGGCCGCGGTCTGCCAGATCCGCACCACCTACGACGCCAACCTGGGCGTTCCGGTCTCTCGCCCGCTCTACGAGCTTCTGATGAGGCTCGAAGGCGAAAAACCGCTCTCCGAACTCCTCCTGGCAAGCGGCGGCCATGCCGGCGACACTGGCGGTGCCGGGGCCGAGGACGCCCTTCTGTCGGAGCTCGACAAGCTCTGGTCGCAGCGCTTGGTCCGGCTGCGCGGCTAAGGAGGGAGTGAGCCGCCGGCGGGTGACGCCGGCGGGCGATGGTTGGGTTCTTAAAGATCAGCTCATGCTGCGGGCTCGGACGGCCGGCTTTCTGCCGATCACCAGCTCGAACTTGCGCTCGAGATCAACAAAACCGACTTCCCGCATCAGGTTCTCGATCTCGCTATAGGTCGGTTGCCAGCCCTCGCGCCCCATCAGGAAGGCCTGAAACATGGCTTCCATCGTCCCCGTCCAGTCGTCCTCGAAAAAAGCTTCGCGGACGAGCAGCGACCCGCCGGGCTCGAGCGCCTCGAATATGTTCGTCAGGATCCGCCGGTCGTCTTCCAGCGGCCAGTTGTGGGTGATGTTCGCCAGCAGGGCGACGTCGGCCCCGGTCGGCAGCCGGTCGAAGAAGGAGCCGCCGACGAAGCGGACGGAATCCTGCACTCCCGCCTCCATGAGGGCTTGGTTGACGGGCTCTTCGAGGTCCGGGAGGTCGAACAGGATGCCGTCGAGGTGCGGGTTGGTCTTCAGGATACCGAAGGTGATCCCGCCTGAGGCGCTGGCCACGTCGAGCAACAGCCGGTGGTTTTTGAAGGAATAGAGCCGTGCGATCTGCTCGCCCCACATGTAGCGGCGGATGTTGGAGCTGCCGAGATGCTTCTCCCTGCCCATCCGCTGGTAGCCGTGCTCGTGCGACGGATTGCGCATCTGCTGCCGCAAGGCGTCGAGCGGCACCTCGGTCTTGAAGACCGTGTTCTTCAGATCGAACATCTCTCTGTTGTCGACGATGAGGAGCGGGTCGACGCCGGGCGCGTTCGACAGCTTGCCATCGCGGTAGAGCAGCAGGCCCTCCCGGCAGAGGAACTGGGCCATGACCCGGGCCGACCAGAGCGGCAGCTCCAGCCGTTCCGCGAGCTCCTCGAGCGTAACGCTCTCGCCCCGGATCTTGCGAAAAAGATCGAGCTCGAACACGAACTCGAGCATGGCGCTGGTAACCTTGCCCGCGCCAACCCTTCGAACGTTGTAGATGAAGCGGACGAGCTCCTCGTCCTGCACGGGAACCTGGTCGGAATTCATGCGCTCCTCTTTCAGCTAGCTACGGCATTCGGCAAACTGGACTCAACTGGTAAACGTGGCCGGTCACTCCTGCTTGAGCGAGCGGATGGGATCGACGCGCGCGGCACGCCTCGCCGGCAGATAGCTCGCGAGGAGGGCAACGGCCGAAAGTCCGACGACGATGCCGGCGAAAACGGCCGGGTCGCTAGGCTTCACCTGGTAAAGCTGGCTGGCCAGCAGACGGCTCAGAGCGACAGCCAG
>JANOCF010000207.1:0-6013 GCA_031412055.1 Holophagales bacterium
GCAGGTCCTGCTGGCCAAGGGTGATCACACTCTGTCCGGGCTCGACCGGACCCTCGATCGCGACCTGGTCGCGCTTGGGGTCGGTGCCGGTGCCGATGCGCTTGACCGCGACACGCTTGGCGGTCCAGGACGGCCCGGCGGCTTTCGGTGGTCTCTCCGGTCTTTCCGGGCTCTCCTCCTTACCAGGTCCCTGGGTAGCGGCTGGAGGCGCGGGCGCCTGCTGGGCGAGGAAGAGGAAGGTCTCGCGCTCGTCCTCCACTATAGCGGACCGGGGCACGAGGATCGCTCCGGGCTCGACCGCAAAGGCGATGGAGACGTTGGCGAACATGCCGGGCTTGAGCCGTCCGTCCGGCCCGTTCGACCCGTTCGAATTGTCGATCTCGACCTCGGCTTCGGTGGTGTTGGTGTTCGGGTCGAAGACCGAGGCGATGCGCGCCACGATGCCCTGGAACTGCGCGGACGGGTCGGCCTCGGCGGAGACCAGGGCCCGCTGGCCTACGCGTACGCGGCCCGCGTCCTTCTCGGTCAGCGCGACGGTCGTCTTGATCTTGGAGAGGTCGACGAGCGAGAAGACGGGCCGGTTGGTGGCCGCAAAGGCCCCCCTGTCGAGGTAGCGCTTGCCGATGACGCCGGAGAAGGGGGCCGTGATCACGGTCTTCTCCAGCTCCGCCCGGGCCGCGCCGACGTTGGCGCGCGCCTGCGAGACGGACGCCTGGGCCACCTCGACCTGGGCGGAGGCCGCCTGGAGCTCCGCCTGGACCTGTTCGTTCTGCTGCTGGGAGACGAGCTGCTGCTCGAAGAGCGTGCGTGTGCGGTCGGCCGTGGAGCGGCTCATGCCCAGGTTCGCCTTGCGCTCGCCCAGGGTGGCTTCGGCCATGCGCAGGGCGGCCTGTGCCTGCGCGACTCTCTCGCCCAGCTCGCCGGAGTCGATCCGCGCGAGCACCTGGCCGGCGCGGACCCGGTCGCCCGTGTCCACCCGCATCTCGACGATCTGGCCGTTGGCCTTGGCGTAGAGGTCGGCGGTGGCCCGGGCCTGCAGCGTGCCGACGAAATCGGCACTGGCCACGAATTCGCCGCGAGTGGCGGCGGCGGTCTCGACGGAGGTGGGGCCGAAGCCCATGCCCATGCCGGGCGGTCCGCCGGGTCCGCCCATGCCCGGACGCCCGCCCGGGCCTCCCGGAGCCTCGCCCCGGTCCTTCAGGAAGAAGTTATAGCCCAGCGCCAGGACGACGATCAGGGCGATGCCGCGAACGATTCGCTTCGAGCTCAATATTGCATTCATAATCAAGGACTTCCGCGATCCGCGTCAGTCTCCCTCCCAATCTAGCATGCCCGCCCGAGGCTAGTTGTCATGGGCTTGTAAAATCGAGACGCGAGGTCCCCTGGAAGGAAACCCTATGAAAGACCAGCCAATTTCCGGAAAGGTTCCCGGAGCGGCTCCGGCGTGCGGCACGGACGGCCCGTGGCCGCCTCGACCCAGACGTGCTCCGTGGTCCCGGTCGCCAGCAGCTCGTCGCCTCTCCGCACTTCATATACGAAACGGAGGCCCCGGGTTCCCAGGCGATCGTTCCAGCAGACTACGCGCACCGCGTCGCCGTAGCGCGCCGGGCGCCGGTAGGAGACCTCGACGCCGGTGACCATCAGCAGGTAGCCCATCTTCTCGACGTCGGCATAGTGGAAGCCCGACAGGGCGCAGAGCCGGGTGCGGGCGAGCTCGAACCAGACGACGTAGTTGGCGTGATGGACCACGCCCATCTGGTCGGTCTCGGCATAGCGCACCTCGATCTCGGTCTCGCCCCGGACCGGGGTGCGAACAGGCTCGGTCATCTTTGGGTTCTCGTGTTCCTTAATTTCCTCGGCTGTACCGCAGGACGGTCCAGAGGATTTTATAGCCTGCGCGGACCGTCCCGGTGACGGTGCCGGTGATCTTGGACACTCCCACCCGCCGGCGGTAGGAGACCGGCACCTCGGCGCATCGCAGCCCTTGGCGCAGCGCTTTGACCTGCATCTCGGCCGTCCAGCCGAAGTTCGGGTCGGACATCCCCAGCCGTTCGAGGGCGTCCCAGCGGACCGCCCGGAAGGGTCCCAGGTCGGTGAACCGGTGGCCGTAGAGGAGACGAATCAGCCCGCAGGCTATCAGGTTTCCGGCGCGCGCCTGGGGCAGGAGCGCTCCGGGCTCGCGGTTCCCCAGGATGCGCGAGCCGATCACCAGGTCGGCCTCCCCGGCCAGGATGGGGGCGATCAGCCGCGGCAGCTCCTCGGGATGGTCGGACCAGTCGGCGTCCACGAAGACGATAATGTCAGATGGCCCCGGAGGCCCGGTCTGCCGTAAATGGTCAAGGCCGGCCAGGCAGGCGCTGCCGTACCCCTTGCGAGGGGCGTCCACGACCTCCGCTCCGCCCTCCCGGGCCACCCGAGCCGTGGCATCGGAGGAGCCGTTGTCGGCCACCACCACCCGGCGAACCGGAGGGCGGGGCAGGCCGGCGAGGACCAGCGGGAGCGAGCGTTCCTCGTTCAGGGCCGGGATGACGACGTCGACCGTCGGTCCCCCATCGGCGACCATTGAGGCGTTGGACACCGGCGCATTTTATGCCATGCTTCCGGCGCCGGCCCGAGGGCCGGCGCTCCGTCTCCACGTTTCAGAGACCGCAATGCCCGTCCTTCCCTTCCAGGGCGTCTCGCCCAGGCTTGGTGCCCGAGTCTTCGTGGCACCTGGAGCCTACGTCGTCGGCGACGTGGAGCTTGGGGACGACGTGTCCTTCTGGTTCCACACCGTGGCGCGGGGCGACGTCAACTTCATCCGGATCGGGGCGCGGACGAACATCCAGGACGGCACCGTGCTGCATGTCGCCCACATTCACCACCCGCTGATCATCGGCGAGGGGGTGGTGGTCGGGCACCAGGCGGTGGTCCATGGCTGCACGGTGGAGGACGGCGCCCTGATCGGCATCGGCGCCCGGGTCCTGGACGGAGCGGTGATCGAGCGCGGGGCCATGGTCGGGGCCGGCGCCGTGGTGGCGCCCGGCCACCGGATCCCGGCGGGGCATCTCGCCCTGGGGATCCCGGCGCGGCCGGTCCGCCCGCTCACCGGCGAAGAGACGCGGCGGATCGCGGACACCGCGGCCCGCTACGCCGAGCTGAAAGAAACTTATCGCGGGATGTTCCCCGCGGGACAGGAATAGACGGGGTATGAGCGCAGAGGCGAGTCTGAAGCGGACGGAGGCGGGGACGATCACGGCGGAGGACGTGGGCACGCGGGTGCGCCTGCAGGCCTGGGTCCAGCGCCGGCGGGACCACGGCGGGGTCATCTTCCTGAACCTGCGCGACCGCAGCGGCGTCGTGCAGGTGGTGGTGACGCCCGAGCACAACCCCGAGGCGGCCGGCGTCCTCGACCCGGTGCGCAACGAGTGGGTGGTCGAGGTCGAAGGCGACGTGGTCCTCCGGGAGCCGGCAAACGTGAACCGGGATCTGCCCACGGGCGAGGTCGAGGTGATCGCCCGCAGTGCCAAGGTCCTGTCGCGCTCGGAGCCGCTGCCGTTCACCCTGGACGGCAAGGCCGAGATCTCCGAGGAGACCCGGCTGCGCTACCGCTACCTCGATCTCCGCCGGCCCGAGCTGCAGCGCAACTTCCTGCTCCGCGACCGGGTGACGCACGAGATCCGCGGCTACTTCCACGAGCACGGCTTCATCGACGTGGAGACGCCGATCCTCACGCGCTCGACCCCCGAGGGAGCGCGCGACTTCCTGGTCCCCTCGCGGGCCCATCACGGCAGCTTCTATGCCCTGCCGCAGTCGCCGCAGCTCTTCAAGCAGATCCTGATGGTGTCCGGGTTCGAGCGCTACATCCAGATCGCCCGCTGCTTCCGCGACGAGGCCTTGCGCGCCGACCGCCAACTGGAGTTCACGCAGGTGGATCTGGAGATGTCCTTCCCTACGGAGGAGGACATCTATGCCCTGATCGAAGGGCTCTTCCAGCGGATCTTCCCGCTGGGAGGCATCCAGCCGCCGGAGACCTTCCCGCGCATGACGTACGCCGAGGCCATGAAGCGCTACGGCAGCGACCGGCCGGACCTCCGCTTCGGCCTGGAGATCGCGGACCTCACCGAGCGCTTGGGCGGCAGCGCCTTCCGGGGCTTCCAGGAGACGGCGGCCAAGGGGGGTGTGATCCGCGGGTTCTCCGTGCCTGGAGCCGCCGAGGCCAGCCGCAAGGAGGTGGACGGCTGGGTCGAGCTGGCCCGCCGCAGCGGCGCGGCTGGAGTCCTGACCCTGCGGCGCAAGGGCGGGGAGCTGGTCTTCCAGGTGAAGAACGCCCTTACGCAGGCCGAGCTGGAAGGCGCGGCTGAGGCTCTCGGGCTGGAGGAGGGCGGTCTCGCTCTCCTGGTGGCAGCTCCGGAACCGGTGGCGGCCAACGCCCTTGGGACGCTCCGACTGGAGCTGGCGAAGCACTACAACCTGATTCCGCAGGGGCGCCACGAGTTCCTCTGGGTCACCGAGTTCCCCCTGGTGGAGTGGAGCGAGGAAGAGAACCGCTGGTTCGCCACGCACCACCCCTTCACCAGCCTTGACCCGCGCGACCTGGACAAGATGGAGAGCGACCCGGGCAAGGTCCGCGCCCGCGCCTACGACGTGGTGCTGAACGGCATCGAGCTGGGCGGCGGCTCCATCCGCATGCACGATCCCGAGATGCAGGGCCAGGTGTTCCAACTCCTGGGCATCGGCCCCGAGGAGGCCAAGGCCCGCTTCGGCTTCTTCCTGGAGGCCCTGCGCTACGGTGCACCGCCGCACGGCGGCATTGCCCTCGGACTGGACCGCATGGTGATGCTCCTGGCCGGCTCCAGCACGATCCGCGACGTGATCGCCTTCCCGAAGACCGCCTCGGCGACCGACCTGATGACCGACGCGCCCTCGGAGGTCGATCCCAAGCAGCTCAAGGAGCTGGGTATTTCGGTGTTCAAGGGCGAGTAAAGAGTGGTCCGAACAGGAAGGAGATCTGCCATGGCCGATGAGAATCCCGTAGCCGCCGTCGCCCTGTCTCCGGTCGCACCTGACAAGGACAGGCCAGGCGAAAGCCAGCAGCTTGCAGACGGGAGGGCGCTCTGCCTCTCGGGCGGCGGGTACCGCGCGATGCTGTTCCACGTCGGAACCCTCTGGCGCTTCAACGACGCCGGCTACCTGCCGACCCTGGACCGGATCTCCTGCGTCTCGGGCGGCTCCATCACCGGCGCCGTGCTCGGCATGAACTGGGGGAAGCTCGCCTTCGACGGCAACGGCGTCGGCCGGGACTTCGAGAACCAGCTGGTCGCTCCGATCCGCAGACTGGCGGACAAGACGATCGACGACGCCTCGGTGATCGGCGGCATCCTCATGCCTGGCACCAGCATCTCGGACCGGGTGATCGCCGCCTACCGCAAGCACCTCTTCGGCGACGCCACCCTCCAGGACCTGCCGCCAGACCCTCCGCGGATCATCCTCAACGCCACCAACGTGCAGACGGGATCGCTCTGGCGGTTCATGCGTACCGCGATGCGGGACTGGCAGGTCGGGCAGGTGAAGAACCCGAAGATCGAGCTGGCCGTGGCCGTGGCCGCCTCGTCGGCCTTTCCGCCGGTGCTCTCTCCCGCCCGCCTGGACCTCGATCCCTCCGACTTCGAGCCGGGGAACGAGCCGCTGCACACCAAGGACTACATGTCGGACGTGGTGCTGACGGACGGAGGCGTGTACGACAACCTGGGACTCGAGACGGCCTGGAAGCGGTACAAGACCATCTTCGTGAGCGACGGCGGCGGGCAGATGGAGCCCGATCCCGATCCCAAGTCCGACTGGGCCCGGCACAGCCTCCGGATCAACGGGCTCATCGACAACCAGGTGCGCAACCTGCGCAAGCGGCAGGTCGTGGGCTCCTTCGAAGCGAAGCGGCGCGAGGGCTCCTACTGGAGCATCCGGACGAACATCGAGAAGTACAAGCCCGGGGCGCGGCTGTCCTGTCCGTTCGACCGCACGCAGGGGCTGGCCG
>JANOCF010000208.1:0-1517 GCA_031412055.1 Holophagales bacterium
GTCGCCCCCTCCGGGGGCTTTTGGGCGCGCAGGATCCGAGGGAAGAGGGAACTGGGTCAAACCAGCTCGGGCGCCTTGAGGATCTCCCCGAGCAGCCGCTTCAGCTTCACGGCGGCCACGCCGGCCGCGGCCAGCACGTCGGCGTGGTCGATCGCGGCCTCGCTCATCCCCGCTCCGGGGTTGCTCACCATGGAGATGCAGAGCACCCGCAGCCCCATGTGGCGGGCGGCGATCACCTCCAGCACGGTGGACATCCCGGTCACGTCGCCGCCGAGCATGCGCAGCATCCGCACTTCAGCCGGGGTCTCGTAGGCCGGCCCGGCCATGCCGGCGTAGACCCCCTCGGTCATCTCGATCCCCAGCTCCGCGGCCTTCCTCTTCGCCAGGTCGCGCAGGACCGGATCGTAGGCCACGGTCATGTCCGGGAAGCGCGGCCCCCACTCGGGCGGGAGCTGGCCGCGCAGCGGGTTCAGGCCAGTCAGGTTGATCTGGTCGCGGATGAGGACGAGGTCTCCGGGACGATGATGGGGCTGGAGCCCGCCCGTGGCATTGGTCAGGATCAGGGTCTTGACCCCGAGCAGGGCGGCCAGGCGCACGGGAAAGACCGTGTCGAACGCGTTGTAGCCCTGGTACGAATGCAGGCGTCCCCTCTGGTAGAAGACCGCGCGGTCCGGGAGCGGCTCGAGCACCACCACCTCGTGAGGGTGTCCCTCGACCGGATGGCAGGAGAAGGGGAGGAAGTACTCCAGGGCGAGCGGGCCGCGGACGAGATCGTCCATGTCGACCGCCAGGCCCGAGCCCGAAACCAGCCCTACGGTGGGGCGGGGCCAGCCCAGCAGGTCCCATCGGTCCACGGCCGCCTTGAGGGAGGTGGTCAGCTCATCCGGTTCCAGTTCCGTCAGCGAGTCGTCCATGGGCGGCAATGGTAGTCTTCGTCCCCCCTCCTCGGATAGGCTAGCGCGCCATGTCCGAGCTAGACGAGCAGATCCAGAACCGCCGCGAAAAGCGCCAACGCCTGGCCGATGCCGGGATCCAGCCCTATCCCCACAGGTTCGACTGGGACCTGGAGCCCGCCGGCATCAAGGCCCGGCACGGCGGCAAGACCGCCGAGGAGCTGGAGGCCGCCAACCTCCGCCTGAGAGTCCCCGGACGGGTGCGCTCCATCCGCCAGCACGGCAAGAGCGTGTTCGCCGACATCCACGACGGCAAGGAGAAGCTCCAGCTCTTCATCCGCAAGGACCGCCTGCCGGAAAAGGCCGCGCTGGTCCTGGAGAATCTGGATCTCGGCGACGTACTCGGCGCTTCGGGCCAGCTCATCCGCACCCGGACGGGCGAGCTGTCGCTGATGGTCGACGACCTGGAGATGCTCTCCAAGGCCGTGCGCCCGATGCCGGAGAAGTGGCACGGGCTGGCCGACGTGGAGGTGCGCTACCGCCAGCGCTACCTGGACCTCGCCTCCAACGAGGAGTCGCGGATCGTGTTCGAGGTGCGCGCGGCCCTGGTCAAGGGGATCCGCG
>JANOCF010000209.1:0-2118 GCA_031412055.1 Holophagales bacterium
GAGCCTCGAAGCCGAAGATGTCGTCGACGGACGACGGCGGCGGCGTCACGGGCTCCGGCGCCGCGTCCAGCTCGAACATCGGCTCGTGGTCGGACACGTAGGGAGTGGCTGCCGTGGCTCCGGCGGCTCCAGCGCCTTGCCAGTCGGCGGACGGCTCTTCCAGGGCGAAGGCCTGCTGGTCCTCGAACGGGCTCGCCGCCGGTGTATACGCCGCGGGAGCGGGCTCGGGGTCCGGCTCCAGCTCGAAGCCGCGCCACTCCTCTGCTGGCGGCGAGAGCGGCTCCAGCTCCATTTCCGGCTCCGAAGTGAAGCTGAGATCAGGCATCGCAGGCATCGCAGACAGGGAGGGCATGTCCGACATGCGCACCGTCTCGGGCTGCGCGACGGCGTCGGCCGAGGGGCGCGAGGCGAGCAGATCGCCCACGCGCTGCAGCAGCTCCTGGGAATCGAACGGCTTCTTCAGGTAGGACTCGGCGCCCGCGGCGCGGGCCTGAGCCTCGTCGAACGGCTCGAACGTGCCGACCAGCAGCAGCACCGGCACCGTGGGCCGCATATCCTTGGAGCGGCGGCAGACCTCGTATCCGTTGGCGCCCGGCATGTGGACGTCCGCGATGACGAAGTCCGGATCGTACCCGGACAGCGCCTGGATAGCTTCGTCGCCGTTGCTGACCGCCTTGACGTCGTAGTCCTCGTCCATGAAAGTCAGCTCGATGACCTTCTGGATCGTGACACTGTCGTCCGCCAGCAGAATCCGTCTTCTCATGAACCCTCCAATACGTTCATCCGGTAACGTAACACCGCGGACGGCGGGCCGTCAAACCGTTCAACTTCCAGGAGTTAGGCAGCGAAACGGTCCTGCAGGTACTGGACGATGTCCTTGGTCGAGGTTCCGGGCAGGAAGATCGCGTCGACCCCGGCGTTCTTGAGCCCCGCAATATCCTGGTCGGGGATGATCCCGCCGGCAAAGACCAGGACGTCCTCGGCCCCCTGCTCGCGGAGCAGGCGGGTGACCTCGGGAAGGAGGCTGTTGTGGGCGCCGGAGAGGATCGAGAGGCCCACCGCGTCCACGTCCTCCTGGACCGCCGCGGTGGCGATCTGCGCCGGCGTCTGGCGGAGCCCCGAGTAGATGACCTCATATCCCGCGTCGCGCAAGGCCCTGGCCACCACCTTCGCGCCGCGGTCGTGACCGTCCAAGCCCGGCTTGGCGATCAGGATGCGAATGCGTCTGTCGTTCATGGCGGCGGATTGTAACAGGGGTTTACCTCTCCAGAAGGTAATAGATCAGGTCGGTCGACGGCGCCTTGTAGCCCATCTGCCGCAGCAGCGAGACGATCTGCCCGCGATGGTAGGTCGAGTGGTTGACCAGGTGGAGCAGCGGCTGCCAGAGCGGACGGGTGAAGGAGTCGCCCCGGGTGTTGCTCCAGCTCAGATCGGCGGCGAGCTGCTCGTCGGTCAGGCCGGCCAGGAAGGCCTTCAGGTCGGAGGCGGTCTCTTCCCAGGCGGTGATCCAGGACATGAGGTCCGGGAAGTCGTCGAGGTTCGGCAACCGGCCCAGCGGGCGCCCCGAGAAGCGGGACAGCCAGACCTGCTGGGCACCAAGCATGTGGGCCATGGTCCCCAGGATGGACTTGAAGCTGATCCCGGCGTCGCGGGTCAGGTCTTCCTCTTTCACCGGGCGGACCGCCTGAAGCGTCTGGCGGTCCGCCCAGAGCATGTAGAGGAGGAGCTCGCGGGCGATCGACGCACCTTGCATCAAAAAACCGCTGGCTCCTCGTACGTGCCGTACACATCCCGCAGGGCGTCGCTGATCTCGCCCACCGTGCAGTAGGCCTTCACGCAGTCGAGGATCAGGGGCATGGTGTTCTCGGTCCCGGCCGCGCCCTTCTTGAGGGTGTCGAGCGTGCGGTTCACCGCGCCCTGATCGCGCCGGCTCTTGACCTCGTTGATGAACGCGATCTGCTTGTCCGCGAGATCGTCCGAGATGTAGAGGATGTCGATCGGCGGCTCGTTCTCGAGCTGGAAGGAGTTGAGGCCGACCATCAGCTTCTCCTTCTGCTCGTAGGCCCGCTGATAGGCGAACGCGGCGTCCATGATCTCGCGCTGCGGGAAGCCCGCCTC
>JANOCF010000210.1:0-1549 GCA_031412055.1 Holophagales bacterium
GCGATGTCGTCCAGGCTCTTGATGCAGTTGGCCTCTCCCAGGATGGCGCCGACGCGTCGGTAGAGGGGCAAGGCCTGCTTGTAGCGCTCGCGTGCGGTGTCGTGGTCGGAGCGACTGAGGGCGATGTCGCCCAGGCTCTTGATGCAGTCGGCCTCACGCAGAAAGAATTCGGTCGAGATCCTTGGAGCGGATATCCGCCAGGATACCCTCGGCCCAATCGTTCGTAAGTCCCTTCACGGCAAGGCAGCGTTTGACACCGTCTTCGAGGAGACCGGTCCAGGATGCCGCGGATGTTCTCGGGTCTCCGTCCGTCGCCGCGAGCGACACACCCGCCCCGACCACTACAAGCACGTGGCCCTGAGAAATCTCGCGTCGAAGGTCGTCTAGAAGATCGTAGGTCATGGCGCGCTGGCTAATTCTCGAATGCTAGCGGATTTCGAGGAGCGGCGGCGGCGGCCGGGCTGCGATCATCCGCCGCTGTCCGGTTCTTCCCCCATCCTGAATTTTTTCTGAATGGCTCCCGACCGGCCGCGGGTAAGCCCATAATTCTCCTCTGGTGGTCTACGTCCCCTTTCGGAGGAGAACCTGATGCGAAGAGTGCTGCTTGCGCTGTTGCTGTGTCTCCTGGCCGTCTCTCCCACCTTCGCGGCTCCCACGCCGCGCCCCTTCCTCGATCTCGACTTCGATGCCGTGGATTGCACTTCCTCCTGGTTCCCCTTCGCCCTGGGGAGCTTCCAGCAGGCGGTCGATTCCTCCGTCGCCTGGTCGGGCTCGCAGAGCATCCGCCTCCAGTACAACGGCGGCATCCGCTGGGCTCCGGGAGCAGGCTATGGCCTGGTGTCGCAGAGGTTCCCCGCGGCCGAAGCGGCCGGCAGGAGGGTCCGGCTCAGCGCCTACATCCAGACCGAGGACGTCCGGCCCGGCCACGCGGGGCTCTTCTGGTACGGCACCGACTCCCGGGGACAGACCACCTACGGCCAGTTGGGACAGGCGGACGGCGCCACGGGAGACACCCCCTGGACGCTCTATGAGCTGGAGATCGACATGCCCGCCGACGTCCGCAACATCACGTTCGGCGTGACGTTGACCGGCGGAGGCACGGCGTGGTTCGACGGGCTGAGCGTCGATCTCGACGGCAAGCGCTGGCAGGAAGGGAAGGCCCCGGCCAACACGCCTCCGTCCAAGGCCGCGGTGAACTGGCTGCGCAAGAAGGCAATCCCCTTCGACACGGTGGAGGCCGGCAACGGCTTTGGCGACCTCCAGCCGCTCAAGAAGCTGATCGGCAACGCCCGCATTGTCTCCCTGGGCGAGGCCACCCACGGCACCAAGGAGTTCTTTCAGATGAAGCACCGGCTTCTGGAGTTCCTGGTGGAGGAGATGGGCTTTACCCACTTCGCCATCGAGGCGAATCTGCCGGAAGCCAACGTGATGAATGACTTCGTGCTCCACGGCAAAGGCGATGCCCAGGAGGCTCTGGAGGCCATGTACTTCTGGACCTGGAACACGCAGGAGGTCCTGGACATGGCGCTGTGGATGCGCGAGTACAACG
>JANOCF010000211.1:0-2476 GCA_031412055.1 Holophagales bacterium
CCAGGTCCTCTCCGCCCACCTCGCCGACGTCATCCGCCGGAACTCCGGCCGCCTCGGCGGCCTCCAACAGTCGGTCGATCATGGCCGGAGCGCAGGCCACGATCGCCCGCGCCTGGGTCTCGGAGTAAAGGTCCGCGCCCTCTATGGGAACGTCGACCGTGACGCCCATCCCCTTGCCGATGCAGGCCTCCGCGAGCGCGACCAGGAAGCCGCCCTCGGAGAGGTCGTGCGCCGTGCGCAGGATCCCCTGGTGGATGAGCTTGCGGAGCAACATCGACAGCCGCAGCTCGGCGTCGAGGTCCACCTCGGGCGGACGACCCTGCTCGATGCCGTAGAGCAGCCGCAGGTACGCGGCGCCGCCATGCTCCGAGCGGTCCCGGCCCAGCAGCACGACGCGGTCCCCGTTGCGCACGAACGACGGCGCGGGCAGGTTGGCCAGCATGGGGACGACGCCGACCATGCCCACGGTCGGGGTCGGGTAGATCGAGCTGCCCTCGGTCTCGTTGTAGAAGGAGACGTTGCCCGAGATGACCGGCACGCTCAGCGCCCGGCAGGCCTCCGACATGCCCAGGATGGCCTCCCGGAATTGCCAGGAGATCTCCGGACGCTCCGGGTTGCCGAAGTTCAGGCAGTCGGTGAGCCCGACCGGCTCGGCGCCGACGCAGGCCAGGTTGCGCGCGGCCTCCGCCACCGCCTGCATGCCGCCGCGGCGCGGGTCGAGCCAGCAGTAGACCGGGTTCACGTCCGAGGTCATGGCGAGGCCCAGCGGCGTCCCCTTGAGCAGCAGGACCGCGGCGTCGCCTCCCGGACCCTGCACGGTGTTGGTGCGCACCGTGTGGTCGTACTGGGTCCAGATCCACTCCTTGCTGGCCATCTCCGGGGTAGCGAGCAGCCGCTCGAGACTGCCCCGGAGGTCCTCCGGCTGCGGCACCTCGGGCGCGCGCTGCCGCTCGGCCAGATCAGACGGCGGCGCCACGGGCCGGCGGTAGACCGGCGCCTCCTCGGTGAGCGGCTGGATCGGCATGTCGGCCACCACCTCGCCCTGCCATTCCAGGACGGCGTGGCCGGTGTCCGTGACCTCGCCGATGTGCGCAACTTCCAGGCCCCAGCGCTGGAACACGCGGACGAGCTCCTCTTCCCTCCCCTTGTGGGCCACGAGCACCATGCGCTCCTGCGACTCGGAGAGCATCATCTCGTACGGGGTGAGCCCCGGCTGGCGCAGCGGCACGTTGTCCAGGTCGAGCCGCATGCCCATGCCGCCCCGGCCCGCCATCTCGAAGCTGGAGCTGGTCAGGCCCGCGGCGCCCATGTCCTGGATGGCCACGATCGCACCCGTGCGCATGGCTTCCAGGCAGGCTTCGAGGAGGATCTTCTCGGTAAACGGATCGCCTACCTGCACGGTCGGCCGCTTCTGCTCGCTCTCGGAATCGAACGACTCCGACGCCATGGTGGCGCCGTGGATGCCGTCGCGTCCGGTGCGGCTGCCCACGTAGAGGAGCGGGTTGCCGACGCCGGTCGCCTTGGCCCGGAAGATGCGGTCGCGCTTGGCGACCCCGAGGGCAAAGGCGTTGACCAGGATGTTGCCGTTGTAGCAGCGGTGGAAGCCGGTCTCGCCGCCGACCGTGGGGATGCCCACGCAGTTGCCGTAGTCGCCCACGCCCCGCACCACGCCGTCGATGAGGAAGCGCATGCGCGGCGCGTCGATCTCGCCGAAGCGCAGCGAGTCCATGCAGGCGATGGGTCGCGCGCCCATGGTGAAGATGTCGCGCAGGATGCCACCGACGCCGGTCATCGATCCCTGGTAGGGCTCGATGAAGCTCGGGTGGTTGTGCGACTCCATCTTGAACACCGCCACCCAGCCGTAGCCCACGACCACCACGCCGGCGTTCTCGCCCGGACCCTGGAGCACGCGCGGCCCCTCGGTGGGGAACTCGCGCAGGTAGACCTTGGAGGACTTGTATGAGCAGTGCTCGGACCACAGGGCGGAGGTGATGCCCAGCTCGGTCCAGTTCGGATTGCGGCCGAGGATCTTGCGCAGCCGCTCGAACTCCTCCTCGGTCATGCCGTGGGTACGCGCGACCTCGGCGTTGACCTCTGGCTCCTGAAGCACCGTCATCCCAGCGCTCCCACGGCGCGGCTGCCGGCTTCCACGAGACTGGCGAAGATGTTCAGGCCGTCCGTGTTGCCGAGCACGCTCTCGGAACAGCGCTCCGGGTGGGGCATCATGCCGAGCACGTTGCCCTGCTCGTTGCAGATGCCCGCGATGGCGCGCGCCGAACCGTTCGGGTTCCACTCCGGACCGGTCGCGGGCGAGCCGTCGGGCGCCACGTAGCGGAAGACCACCTGGCGGGCGGCTTCCAGCCGGTCGAGCTTCTCGTGCGAGTCCTCGTAGTTGCCCTCGCCGTGAGCGATGGGCAGGCGCAGCACCTGGCCCATCGCCAGGCCGCGGGTGAACGGCAGGTCGTTGCGCTCCACC
>JANOCF010000212.1:0-7655 GCA_031412055.1 Holophagales bacterium
CCCACAGGCCCAGCCCGTCGTGACGCTGGAACGGCGCCTCCGCCACGAGACGTGCGTAGTAGGGGTATGGATCCGGGTGCGTCACCGCCGATATCGGATCGAGCGGATCGGATGGAAATGCCTGGCTCATGCTCGGGCTCCTCTCTTCGGCTGGAGAGGATACCCTGTCAGGGCTGTAGGTCCGCGGACCGGAATTATCGAAACTTTACGAATGTTCTTCATCATGGTTGCCCAGCAGCCAATCTGTCTTGACTCCACCCCTTGTCGACTAGGAGGCACAGCTATGAATGCACGATGCAGGTTCCTGCACACGACCATTCTCTGTCTTTGTATGGCGGTC
Organism: Holophagales bacterium; assembly: GCA_031412055.1. Lineage (GTDB taxonomy): Bacteria > Acidobacteriota > Thermoanaerobaculia > Multivoradales > UBA5704 > DATMER01. Next base: position 341 of record JANOCF010000212.1, read on the forward strand.
CTGGCGCTTCTGCCGACCTCGGCGGCGGCCCAGGACGGCGACTTCGATGGACTCCCGGACTCGCTCGAAACTTCCCTGGCACAGTACTATTTTCCCATCCTCAATCTGCATTGCGGAACTTTCGAGGGAATGGCCTACGCCGACCGGCGCCAGCTCTATGGTCTGACCGTCTCCGGCTACAGCAACTCCTCGAACGGCAGGATTCCCTTTACCGCCCATCCCTACAGCCCGAATGATGGATGGAACTGCACGGAGGGTCTGCAGTGCATCGAGATCCGCTACGGTATCGCGTGGAACTGGGATCTCGGAGACGACACCTTCGGCGGCTCTCACCGTGGCGACAGCGAGATGTACGCCATCCTCGTGGCGCGCAAGGACACCGACGGCGCGGACTGGGGGGTGGACTGGAGCGTGGCGCAGAACGACGCCAGCCAGTGGCGGCTGATCGGCGAGTTCATGACCGCCCACTGGCAGACGAGCGCCGACAGCTCCACGTACCGCTCGCACGGAAACTATGGAACGACCTACTACCAGAAGGTGTGGGCCGCGGAAGGCAAGCACGCCATGTATCCCACCCAGAACGCCTGCAACAACGGCGGATTTGCTGATGCCGACGACTGCGGAGACAACCGCTGCGACATCGTCACGGAAGTCTTCCAGAAGGTGCAGAACATCGGCGAGTCCAATGCTCCGCTGAACCGCTACATCGTCGCCCCCGCCAGTTCGAAGAACCTGTCCCCCTCCGGCAGCTACGACATGTGGAGCTATCAGTCCTTCGGCACTTCCACCGCATACAGGCAGCACATCGAGCGCCCGCTGGACTGGTGCCCGGGAACGTGGTGCTTCTGATCGGATTCCTGGCCGGGAGTCAGCCGAAGAGCGGGACGGGCACGCCGGTGCCCGAGCCGAAGTAGTCGCGGGAGTTGGCGCCGGGGAACGCGAAGCCGTTGATCACGATGCGCCGCGGGGCGGCGCCGCGGTTCTCGGCGCTGCGATGGACCACGTACGGGCCAAAGAAGGCGGCGCTTCCTGCCTTGAGAAGGGCCGGCACCCCGGGACGGTCCTTGAATCGGCGCCGCACCGAGGCGGGATGGAGATGCCCGCGCCGGCCGCTTCCCGGGTAGAAGATCAGGGGACCGTTCTCGGGCGTCGTGTCGTCGATCGCGACCACTGCCTGGACGTAGCTTCCCCGGCCGTCGACATCCTGCCACTCGCGGGTACCGTAGCGGCGGTGCTCGCTGTCCTGGTGGGGCTCGAACTCCAGCCCGTCGTTCGGGTACTTGGCGTGAAGCTGGTTGAGCAGGTGGACCGCCGTGTCGGAGCCGAGGATCTGGCCGACGATCGCGGTCAGCCGCACGTCCCGGCCGACCGCCAGCAGGGCCGGCTCGCAGCCACCCGCCCAGACCACTCTCGATAATCTGCGGGAACCGTTCGTGCCGCCGAAGACGAACTGGCTGCCGGCGTGCTCGATCTTGGTCTCCCCTTTGCTGTCCCCTTCCCCGCTGCTCGCGGGGAGCCCCTCGGCGATCTCCCGGCCGACGGCGCGCAGCCGTTCCGAAGCCTCCGCGAGGGCGGCGACCTCGTCACCCGAATACAGATTTTCGATGATGAGGTAGCCATCATCGTAGAAACGCCGGATCTCGGGTTGTGACACGTCGCGCAACATGTGATTTTCTGCATTTTACTCTAAGTTGCCTCAAAATGCCAGCATTCTCCTTCACAGGTGCTGGACAAGCTGCTATCTTCGTCATCCTTCCCATGCTCCGCACCGTCCTTGCCACCCGTTACGTTACCCCTCTTCGCGAAGGCGGCTCGCTTCCGGCCATCGTGGAAGCGGACGACCTGGGCCTCTACGTCCTCAAGTTCCGGGGTGCCGGGCAGGGTCCTCGGGCGCTGGTGGCCGAGCTGATCTCCGGCGAGATCGGCCGGGCGCTCGGGCTCCGGGTGCCCGAGCTGGTCCTGGCGGAGGTCGACGCGGTCCTCGGGCGCAACGAGCCTGACTTCGAGATCCGCGACCTGCTCAAAGGGAGCGTGGGGGTGAACCTGGGTCTCGACTATCTGCCGGGCTCCGTGACCTTCGACCCCGCCGCGGACAGATCCGTGGACGCGGATCTCGCCTCGCGGGCGGTCTGGTTCGACGCATTCGCCACCAACGTCGACCGGACTCCGCGCAACCCCAACCTCCTCTTCTGGCACAAAGCGCTCTACTTCATCGATCACGGGGCGTCGCTGTATTTCCACCACAACTGGCAGAGCGCGGAGGCCGTGGCGGAGATGGCGCGGACCCGCTTCTCCGCTGTCCGCGACCACGTGCTCCTGCCGTGGGCGAGCCGCATCCGGGAGGTCGATCCGCTCCTCCGGCCGCTGCTGGGCGAGGAGCTGTTCAAGCGGGTGCTCGATCAGGTCCCGGACGGCTGGCTGCTGCCCGAGCCGGGCATCGAGACCCCGGCCGAGAAGCGGGCGGGCTACGTGGCGTACCTGATGCAGAGGCTCGAAGCGGCCTCGTCGTTCGTCGAGGAGGCGGCACGTGCCCACGCGAATCTCGTTTGACTACGCCGTCGTCCGCGTGGTGCCGCGGGTGGAGCGCGAGGAGTTCGTCAACGCGGGGGTGATCCTCTTCTGCCTCCAGCGGGACTTCCTCGAAGCGCGGGTCGAGGTGGACGAGACACGGCTGCGCGCGCTCTGGCCGGACATCGACGTCGAGCTGATCCGCCAGCACCTCGAAGCGATCCCCAGGATCTGCGCCGGACGCCAGGACGCCGGGCCGATCGCCAGGCTCACCCTGCGCGAGCGCTTCCACTGGCTGGTGGCTCCACGCAGCACGATGATCCAGGTTTCGCCCGTTCACAGCGGCATGTGCGAGTCGCCGGAGAGCGCTCTCGACGGCCTCTTTCGCCGCGCCGTGCTCCGGGAATCCAGCTCCGTGGACAGGATGTAAACGTTCTCATAGACTTCGGGCATGAGCCAAGACGCCCGATTTCCCGATGGCTTCCTCTGGGGCGCCGCGACTTCGGCCTATCAGGTCGAGGGCTCCCCTCTTGCCGACGGCGCCGGTCCCAGCATCTGGCAGCGGTTCTCTCACTCCCCCGGCCTGGTCAAGAACGGCGAGAACGGGGACGTGGCCTGCGACCACTACCGCCTCTACGAGAGCGACGTCCGGCTCATGCGCGAGTTGGGCCTGAACGCCTATCGCTTCAGCGTCTCCTGGAGCCGCATCCTTCCCGAGGGCAGGGGGCAGGTGAATCCAGGGGGGCTCGACTTCTACAACCGTCTCGTCGACGCCCTGCTGGCAAACGGCATCCAGCCCAACGTGACGCTCTATCACTGGGATCTGCCCGCCGCCCTCGACGACCGGGGAGGATGGCTCAACCCGGACATCGCGGGCTGGTTCGCCGACTATGCTTCGGTGATGTTCAAGGCGCTCGACGACCGCGTGAAGATGTGGGCGACGCTCAACGAGCCCTGGGTGGTGACCGACGGCGGCTATCTCCACGGCGCCCTGGCTCCCGGGCACAGAAACCTTTTCGAGGCCCCGATCGCGTCGCACAACCTGCTGCGCTCGCACGCCTCGGCCGTGCAGGCCTACCGCGCCGAGGGAAAGCACCAGATCGGGCTCGTGGTGAACATCGAGCCCAAGGACCCGGCCTCGGACAGCCCTGAGGACCTGGCGGCGACGGCCCGCGCCGACGCCTACATGAACCGGCAGTATCTCGATCCCGCGATCCATGGCCGTTATCCGGAAGAGATGCGCGAGATCTTCGGCGAGGCCTGGCCGGACTTCCCCCAGGCGGAGCTCGACCACATCCGCCAGCCGATCGATTTTCTGGGGATCAACTACTACACACGGAGCGTCACCTGCAACGATCCGAAGGCCCTGCCCGTGCGGGCGGGCCGTGTGCGCCAGACCCGCCACGCCTACACGGAGACGGACTGGGAGGTCTATCCGCCGGGGCTCACCAACACCCTGGTCTGGGTCAAGAAGCACTACGGCGACATTCCGCTCTACGTCACCGAGAACGGCGCCGCGTTCTACGATCCCCCGACGGCCGAGGGCGGCGAGTTGAGCGATCCGCTCCGCGTGGAGTACTTCCGCACACACCTGCGCGCGGCCCGCGAGGCCATCCGTCAGGGAGTCGATCTGCGCGGCTACTTCGCCTGGTCGCTCCTCGACAACTTCGAATGGAGCCTCGGCTACTCGAAGCGCTTCGGCATCGTCCACGTGGACTTCGAGACCCAGAAGCGCACCCCCAAGGCGAGCGCCAAGCTCTACTCGGACGTGATCCGCACCCACGGCGCCGTGCTTGGGGACTGACGAGCCACCGCTCGGATGAGCGTCGGCGCCCTCGACCTCGCGATTCTTGTGGCCTACATGGCCGGCATGGTCCTGCTCGGCTCGTGGCTGGGGCGCGGCGCGCGGAACGTGTCGGAGTACGCGGTCGGAGGCCGGGATCTCCCCTGGTGGCTGATCCTCTTCTCCATCCTCGCCACCGAGACCAGCAGCGTCACCTTTCTGAGCATCCCGGGCTTCGCGTACGAGCGGGACTTCACCTGGCTGCAGATCGCGCTCGGCTTCCTCGTCGGCCGATTCGTGGTCGCGTTCCTCCTCCTGCCCGAGTACTTCCGGGGCACCCTCTTCACCTCTTACGAGGTCCTCCACCGTCGGTTCGGCGGCGCCACGAAGCAGACCGCGTCGGTGCTGTTCATCCTCACCCGCAGCCTGGCCGACGGTCTGCGGCTCTTCCTTTCGGCTCTCGTGCTCCAGGAGATGACCGGTATCTCGATCCCCTGGGCGGTTGTGGTGCTGGGAGTCACGACGATCGTCTACACCTATGTCGGCGGCATGAAGGCCGTGCTGTGGACCGATCTGATCCAGTTCTTCCTCTACCTTACCGGGGCGCTGGTGGCCCTGGTCGCGATCCTGAACCGCCTCCCGGGCGGATGGGATCAGCTCGTCGCCATGGGACAGGAGGCCGGCAAGTTCCGGGTGCTCGATACCCGACTCGACTGGAGCGAGCCTTACGGACTCTGGGCCGGCCTGGTGGGAGGCGTGTTCGTCACGCTCGGATCGCACGGTGTGGACCAGCTCATGGTGCAGCGTTATCTGTCTGCTCGCGGCCTACCGGCAGCCCGGCGCGCCGTCTGGGTGAGCGGATTGATCGTGGTGGCGCAGTTCGCCCTCTTCCTGCTGATCGGCGTCGGGCTCTGGAGCTTCTACCAGCTTCATCCGCCTACCGTGCCCTTCGACCGTCCGGACCGCATCTTCGCCCGCTTCATCCTGGACGAGCTGCCGGTCGGCATGGTCGGGCTGCTGCTCGGAGCCATCTTCGCCGCGGCCATGACGAGCTCCCTCAACTCGTGCGCCACCGTGGCCGTCAACGATCTCCTGCGGGTCCCACCGGAGCGGCAACTGCGCCTCACCCGCATCCTGACCGCCGTCTTCGGAGCAGTACAGATCGCGGTGGGGATCGCCGGCCAGTGGCTGCAATCGTCCATCGTGAGCAGCGTGCTGGGAATCGCGGCCTTCACCACCGGGATCGTGCTCGGGGTCTTCTTTCTCGGGATGTTCACCCGCCGGGTGGGCCAGCGCGCTGCGCTAGCCGGGCTGGTCGCCGGCTTCGCGGGCATGACCTGGGTCTATTCGGAACGCCTCTCGCCTGGCCCTGGTATGCCCTCGCGGGATCGCTCATGACGGTTGCAGCGGGGATCGTAGCGAGCTACGTCTGGCCTGGAGACGCTGCAATCAAAACCGTGTAATAGGAGCCGTTCCCCGCCACGAGATGCTCTCGTTCGGCATCGATGAGAGATTGCAGCAGCGCGGCACGCTCGCCGTCCGCAAGATGTTCGAGACGAAGGTGCGGATGGATGACGGACAGGAAATTACCCCCGTAGTCACGGCGCTCGATAACCTGGAAGTGACGGGACACCGTAGAAAGGATCTGGGAGGATCGCACCGCCTCGGTGGGGTCGCGCCAGTCGATGGGCAGTTTGAGGCGCCGTGATCGTTTCACCGAAGCCGGTAGCTGCGCGAACAGCTCGGAGGCTTCCCGGATCAGCGCGGGCGACCACTCGCCACGCGAAGGACCAACGTACTCATCCAGGTAGACCAGAGCCCCCGGACGGAGCGCGGCAGCCGTGACGGAAAGGCAGGAATCCAGATCTTCCACGTGATGGAGAGACTGGTGGAAGAAGGCTGCGCCGAAAGCGGCGGCGGGCAGCTCCAGCGCGTTGAGGTCGCCTTCCCGGTACTGAATACCCGGCAACGCTCTTGCCTCCGCCAGTTTCAAGGCAGCCGTCGAGATATCGATGCCGAGAATGGACCCGCACAGGCCCTTGGAGATGAGATCGCGCTCCAGGGCCCCTTCCCCACAGCCGAGACTGACGGCCGACGTGAGCGGAGACGCCACGCGGGCTTGAAGCCACTCGATCGGCCAGACGTCGGGTGAGCCCGTTACCGACTGGTTGATGTACCGGCGGACCACCTCTTCACTCATCCAGGTGCGCAGGCCGCCGTGATCGAAAGCCCGTCCCCAGAACCGTCCCCCGATGTAAGAGCGAATCCTGGTCAACACCGGATCAGTTCCCGATCGCCCGGACCACCGCGTCCGCAATCGCCGGCCGTGCCTCGCGGATGAGGTTGTTCTCCCGCGTGGGATGGACGCGGTTGGTGAGCAGGATGACGTAGAGCTGCCGCTCCGGGTCGATCCAGAGGGACGTTCCTGTAAAACCGGTATGGCCGAAGGAGCTCTCGGAGAGGAGCGTGCCCGCCGACGAGCCCTCGGCGGACTTCGTGTCCCACCCGAGCGCGCGGTCGGAGCCGGGAATGCCCGCCTTGCGAGTGAACAGCTCTACGGTCTCAGGGGAGACGATCGGGCGGCCTCCATGCAGCAGAAACTCGGCGAAACGTGCCAGGTCGCCGGCGGTGCCAAAGAGCCCGGCATGGGGAGCGACTCCGCCCATGGCGAAGGCGTTCTCGTCGTGAACCTCGCCTTGAATCATGCGGCTTCGCCAGAGATCGAATTCGGTCGGCGCGACCCGTGGCCACAACTCGGGCGGTGGCCGGTACCGGGTGTCGCGCATCCCCAACGGTTCGAGCACCCGATCCCGCACGAAAGTCTCCAAAGGCTGCCCCGCCGTCTGCTCGAGGATCGCTCCCAGGAGGATCACGCCCGGATCGCTGTACAGGGAGCGGCTGCCGGGTGGATATTCGAGGTCCATGGCCTGGACACGCTCGACATAGGCCGCCTGCCCCTGAGTCTCCTTGAAGAACAGCGCCAGTGCGGGGAGCCCGGACGAATGGGTGAGCAGGTGGCGCACG
>JANOCF010000213.1:0-3851 GCA_031412055.1 Holophagales bacterium
GAAGAGCGACTCGCCCTACAAGGGAAAACATTGGGAGGACGTGATCGCTCGACAAACATTTCTGAAAGCAGGGGACGAGCGTGAGAAGAAGTACCAGAAGGAGTATGCTCTTGGGCCGAAGTATGGCAAGTTGTCCCAAGATCACAACGCCGGCTTGAATCTGTTCATCGACAACAAGGACCATCCGGAGCGGATGCGCCTCCAAGACCTGATCCAGGCCGCGACGGTGGATCTCTGCAATCCTTCGGACATCCTGAAGGATGGCGGAGGGCTCGAGGTGGACGAGGCCGTTGCGGCCTTCCCGGTCATCGCCGATGACGCAGCCCGGGCCACGGAGTACTACAAAGCCGTGATGACGCGGTGGAACGGCGTCAAGCCGGTCTGACACGGAACGATCATGCCCATCCGCCACGTCGCGAAGAGAGGGGAGAGCGTCGAGAGCATCGCGTTCCAGTACGGATTTTTCTGGGAGACGCTCTGGAACGCACCGGAGAACCAATCCCTGAAGGAAAAGCGGGAGCACCCGAACCTTCTGCTCGAAGGTGACGTCGTCGTGGTCCCGGACAAGGTGGAGAAGACCGTCCGCGTGGCGACCGGCAAGGTCCACCGCTTCCGCCGCAAGGGGATCCCCTCGGTCCTTCAGGTCCGGCTGCTCCACCGGGGCGAGCCGCGGGCGGGGATCGCCTACACCGTGGAGGTGCCTGGCGAGCCGATCCGGGGTGTGACCGACGAGGAGGGTTGGGTCAAGTGCTGGCTCATGCCCGATGTCCGTGAGGGGATTCTGAAGCTGGACGAGACGGGCGAGTCCTTCCATTTCGAAGTCGGCACCGTGGGGCCCTCGGACATCCTGCCGGGCGCCCAGTCCCGTCTCCGCAATCTCGGCTATTACCGGGGTCCGGTGGATGGCGTTCCAAGCCCCGAGACCGTCGCCGCCCTGGAGTCGTTCCAGCGGGACAAGAACCTCCCCGTTACCGGAGAGGCCGACACGGCGACCCTCGATGCCTTGCGCGAGGCTCACCAGAGTTAAAGAATAGGGGGCGATGCAGCGACGCACCGGCCTGATCGTCTCCCTCGCCCTCATCGCCCTGGCCGCCGCGACCTTCTGGACGCTCCTGCGGTCCGGGGGGCGCGAGCTCGCGCCGCGAGGACACGGAGGCGAGGAGCGGCTCGTGCTGGAACCGGCCTCGTTCGAAGATCTCGCGGGATGGGAGGCGGACGATCCCTCCGGTGCCCTGTCCGCGTTTCGCCGGTCCTGCAAGCCTCTCCTCGGCCAGTCCAAGCCCCCGGAAGGCTTTCCGCGCACGATCGGCAACTGGCGGCCCGCGTGCGAGGCAGCGGTCCGGGTGCCGGCCGGTGCGGACGCGGCGCGGGCCTTCTTCGAGGCCCATTTCCAGCCGTTTTCTGGGAGCAACGATGGCGATCCGGAGGGGCTGTTCACCGGCTACTACGAGCCGCTGCTCCTGGGAAGCCGGGAGCGGAGCGACCGCTACAACGTGCCGCTCTACATCCGTCCTCCCGACCTGGTGACGGTCGACCTCGGCGCCTTCCGCGAAGAGTTCAAGGGCAAGACCGTCGCCGGACGGGTGGAAGACGGCGAGCTGATCCCCTTTCCCGACCGCCGGGCCATCGAGGAGGGAGCACTGGCCAAGCGCGACCTGGAGCTGGTCTGGGTGGACGATCCGGTCGACGCGTTCTTTCTTCAGATCCAGGGCTCGGGACGGGTGCGGCTGGACGATGAGGACGGTGGGGGTGAGATGCGGCTGGGCTACGCCGCGCAGAACGGGCACCCCTACTTCGCCATCGGCAAGGACCTTGTGGAGCGCGAGGCGCTGCGCAAGGAGGAGGTCTCGATGCAGTCGATCCGCCAGTGGCTGGAGGAGAACCCGGACCTGGCCGACGACGTGATGGCGCGCAACGCCTCCTACGTCTTCTTCCAGGAGCTGGAGGGCGACGGACCGCTCGGAGCCCAGGGGGTTGCTCTCACGCCCGGCCGCTCGCTCGCCGTCGACCGCAAGCACTGGCCCCTGGGCGTCCCCATCTGGCTCGACGCGAGCGCGCCTTCCTCCAAGGCTGGAGAGCCGGACCGTCCGCTGCGACGGCTCCTCGTGGCGCAGGACACCGGCGGCGCCATCCGCGGACCCGTCCGAGGGGATGTCTTTTGGGGGTACGGCGAAGAGGCAGCGGAGATCGCCGGGCGGATGAAGCATTCGGGCCGGGTCTGGGTGCTGCTGCCGCGCTGAAGCGGATGTGCTACGCTGTGTACATCATGGGAAACAGCCAACAAGTAGGTGTCCGCGAGCTGCGTCAGAACCTCAGCCAGTATCTCCGGCGGGTTTCCGACGGGGAGAGCTTCGAGGTCACGGAGCACAGCCAGCCGGTCGCAATCCTGGCGCCGCTGCCAGGGCGCAACTCGGCACTGGAGCGTCTGATGGCATCTGGCCGGGTGGTGCCGGCGCGGCTCGATCTCGTTGAGATCGGACCGCCCCAGGATCGACCTCTCGACATGACGATCTCCGAAGCTTTGGAGGAGCAGCGCCGGGAGAGCGATTGAGCGGCGAGCTGCTGTACCTGGACACCTCCGCCCTCGTCAAGCTTGTGCTGCCCGAAAAGGAAAGCGACGCTCTCCTGAGAAGCCTCGCCGACTGGCCCGTGCGTTTGTCCAGCGAATTGGCCGCCGTCGAGGTGGTGCGCGCTGTTCGGCGTGCTACTGCGGATTCGGCGGCCGAACAACACGCCTTGGAGATCCTGGCCGGCCTCTATCTGTTGAAGATCGACAGCAATATTCTTGGCAGTGCACCCCGCATGGAGCCTCGGACGCTACGCTCTCTGGATGCCATTCACCTGGCCTCGGCCCTGTCTCTGGGGGAGGATCTGGGAGCGATCGTGGTCTACGACATCGGCCTTGCAGCTGCCGCCACTCATTTCGGTCTGAGAGTCCTGGCACCTTCGGATGCCGTTCTCTAAGGCCGTGGAGCGCCGTCCGGGACGAACCTTGAGGGACTGGTATACTCGGGGCGAGCCTATGTCCGCATTTCTGCCCTCCAACCATCCTCGGCTGCTGGTCCTCGTCCTCGCCCTGGCACTTCTCCTGCCGCTTCTCGTCTCGGCCCAGCCCCGGCCCCAGTCCCGGGAAGGCCAGCTGCTGGTGCTGCGCGCCCGGGTGAAGTCGGCCATCCACCCGGTCTCCGCGGAGCTGATCCAGGACGCGGTACGGGAGGCGGACGATGCTCGCGCGGCGGTCCTGGTCGTTGAGCTGGACACGCCCGGCGGGCTCATGACCTCTACCCGGGACATCACCACCGCCATTCTGGGAGCCCGGACGCCGGTCGTGGTCTTCGTCTCGCCCAGTGGAGCGCAGGCCGCCTCCGCCGGCTTCTTCATCCTGATGGCGGCCGACATCGCGGCCATGGCTCCGGGCACCAACACCGGCGCCGCCCACCCGGTCGGAGCCCAGGGAGAGGACATCGGCGAGCACATGGGCAAGAAGGTCGAGGAGGACGCGGCCGCGAACATCCGCGCGCTCGCCCGGCGCAACGGCCGCAACATCCAGCTCGCCCAGTCCGCGGTGATCGACAGCCGCTCGTTCACGGCCGACGAGGCGCTGGAGGGCAAGCTGATCGACCTGATCGCACCCGACTTCGACAAGCTCCTCGCGGCTCTCGACGGCCGGACGTTCCGGCGGGGAGAGTCCACCGCGACCCTCCGCGTCCGCGGGGCGGAGGTGCGCGAGATCGAGATGTCCGCGCTGCGGCGGCTCCTGGCGGTCCTCGCCGACCCGAACATCGCGTTCATCCTGCTCAGCCTGGGCGGGCTCGGGCTCTACTTCGAGCTGATGAATCCCGGCGCCATCC
>JANOCF010000214.1:0-4472 GCA_031412055.1 Holophagales bacterium
TGCGACTCACCCGCGAGTCGCAGCAGAAAAGGGTCCGCGCTGGCAGGATGACGGCAAGAGCGGAGCGCCGCTCTCCTCGCCCCGGTCGTTCTTCAGAGGCAGTTGCCGATGCCGCTCCTGGCTGAGGCCACGACGAGGCCATCGCTCGATCACCCGAGAGGCCGCTGCCGCATGGCGCGCGCAGTGGACCGGCCGCACCCTACCCTCACGCCCGAAGCGAACCGCAGAGCTTCGTTGATGGTCCATTGATGGTGAGAAGCTTTTTGAAGGCCACCGATCCCCGTAAACCCTTAAGAATCAGTGGTATCCCCAACGGGATTCGAACCCGTGTCGCCGCCTTGAAAGGGCAGTGTCCTAGGCCTCTAGACGATGGGGACTTGGTGGGCGGGGCTGCGAGAACCCCGTCAAGCGCGCATTAGGCTACCACACCTTCTTGGGTGCGTGTGCCGGGAATTGGTCGATCGGCCTCTCCGGATCGTCCACCGCCAGTTCCAGGACGGTCCGGAGCTGGCCCAGCAAGGCCTCCATCCGCGGCGGGTCGAAGAGATCGGTGGCATAGAGCAAGCTGAGCGCGAAGCCCCCCTCGATCTCCTTCCCGTAGATCGTGAAATCGTACTTGGACCTCGCCGTCCCCATGGGGATCGGATCGACCCGGATGTCTCCAGGGAGCTCTCCGCCCATGGGTGGGAAGTCGAGCATGTTCAGGGCGCACTGGAAGACCGGATAGTGGGTGGGCTCCCGCCGAAGCCCTAGTGCCGCGATCAGCTGCTCGAAGGAGATCTCCTGGTGCGAGAACGCATCCAGCGCGGTCCGGCGCACCCGTAGCAGCAGCTCGCGGAAGGCGGGCCGATCCGAGAGATCGACCCGCATAGGCAGGAGGTTCAGGAACACGCCGATGAGCCTCTCCGACTCCTGCCGCCTGCGGCCAGCCAGGGAGCAACCCACGACCACATCGTCGTCGCCGCTCCAGCGATGAATCAGCAGGGTGAGCGCCGACAGCATGACCATGTACAGCGATGCGCCCTCGGAAGCGCCCAGCGCCTTGAGCCGCTCTACCAGATCCATCGGCAGCAGACGGTAGACCCAGTCCCCGCGATGGCTCTCCATTGCCGGACGCGGGCGATCCGCAGGAAAGGCCCAGAGCCGCGGCGCGCCCGCCAGGGTCTCTTTCCACCAGTCGAGCTGCGCCTGAAGCAAGGGGCCGGACATGTGCTCGTGCTGCCAGAGGGTCAGATCGGCATACTGGATCGGCAGCTCGGGCAGGGGCGAGGGTTTGCCGGCAGCCAGGGCAGGGTACAGCTCCATCATCTCGCTGATCAGCACTCCGAGGGACCAGCCGTCAATCACAAGGTGATGGCAACTCAGAAGCAGCACGTGCTCGCCTCCGGAAAGCCGGACCAGGTCCACCCGGATCAAAGGACCACGGGCGATGTCGAACGGCCTCGCGGAGCTCTCCCTGATCAGACGCTCGGCCTCCCGGCGCTGAAAAGGCTCCGCCAAGGCTTCCAGGTCGATTCTCGGCAGGAACCAGGGCCGGGGTGGATCGATCACCTGGACCGGGACGCCGTCCTTCTCCACGAATCGTGTACGCAGGGAGTCGTGCCGGTGAAGGATCTCCCGGAAGGATCCCTCCAGAGCCCTGGGATCGATCGGGCCGGCCAGCCGGAATGGAGACGGCACGTTGTAGGCCGTGTCTCCCTTGCGGCCAAACACCCAGAAGCGTTCCTGGGCGAAGGAGAGGGGGGCCTCGGTCCGCCATGTCCTCCGTGGCGCCAGAATCTCGTCGGCAAGCCCTTCTTTCAAGGCTGCGGTCAGCTCGCCCAGAGTAGGCCTCTCGAACAGACGGCGAAGGGGGAGGTCGACGCCGAAGGCGGCGCGCACTCGCGAGACAATCTGGGTGGCCAGGAGGGAGTGTCCGCCCAGCTCGAAGAAGTTGTCCTCCAGGCGGATCTCGCCAATGCCGAGGACCTCCTTCCAGAGATCAGCCATCTTTGTCTCGGAGGGTGTGCGCGGCAGGGTTCCGGCTTTCTCGCGAGGCGGCTCGGGCTCCGGCAGGGCCGCACGATTAACCTTGCCGTGGGTGGTGACCGGCAGTTTGTCGAGCAACACGAAGGAGGATGGGACCATGTAGTCCGGCAGCTCGGTCTGCAGGAAGCGCCGCAGCTTCGGGACAAGGCGGCGAGCCGCTGTCGCTCCCAGGGGATCGTTGGCGAAGGCGCTCCAGGGGAGATCGGGGGCGTCGGGCAGCTCTACCACCGGAAGCTCCGCGGCGCTCCCCCGTTTCCGGAGGATCGCTCCAAAGTGGAAGGGCGAGCCGGGATCGAGGGTCAGTTGGGCGTCGTAGCCGAGACGGTCTCCCAGGTTCCAGAGGTCCTCGGGGTCGATGGCGGTGGTCTCGGAGACGAGGCGCGCGTTGGGGAGACCGGACAGGCGCAGGGTCTCCGGAGCGTCGACAGCATCGCCAAGAACGCGCTCGGCTTCGGCGAGCGATGAAACCCCCTCCCCTCTCCTCCCCCGCCGCGCGGGAGATGGCGCCGTCCCGACGTGGAGCACGACATCGTATCGGTAGCGGGTCAGCTCATTGTGAGCGCGGCCTCGCTTGAGAAGAAGATCGACACGGCTCACGCCCGGCACCCGCTCCGCCAGGGCCAGGAAGAGGACCGGGTCGAGCACGAGTTCCTCTTCGTCCGCGACCCGCCGCCGCACCCGCTGGCGCAGCTCTTCTTCGTTCCGATCCGGCGACTGGAACCGTTCGATCGAGGCGGCGGAGTCCTCCAGCAGGGGTAGGCTCCGCACGTCACCCACGAACACGGCGCCTCCAGGCGCTGCGGCACGCACGGCCCCTTCGAGCACCCTCACCAGGTAGTCGACGCCCGGGAAGTACTGGACTACCGAGTTGAGGACCACCAGGTCGGTCTCCCCAGGGGTGATGCCGGTCCAGTCCGCGGCCTCGCCTTGGCGCAGCGAGACCTGCGGCAGGTCGCAGTCCGGCTGCGACAGGCGATGGCGGATGCCGTCGAGGGCCACGCGGGAGAAGTCGGTTCCCAGGTAGCGCTCGGTGCTCGGCGCAACGCGAAACAGGAGCAGACCGGTGCCGCAGCCGATTTCCACGACGCGCCTCGGCTCCAGGTCCAGGATGCGCTCGACGGTGCGCTCGACCCACTCGCGCATCTCCTCGGCGGGGATGGGTTGCCCGGTGTAGCTGCTGTTCCAGCCCTCGATATCGAACGCCGTGCCGGCCGCCTCGCTGCGCTCGTAGGTCTGGTTGTAGAGCGTCTGCCACTGGGCGACATGCTCGGAGATCTCAGAGTCCGCCAGCTCTGCGGACGGGCGGGGGACGGCGTAGGCGGCGAGTCGGCCGTCGCGCAGATCCACCACCGCCTCTCGCACGGAGGGATGGCGCAGCAGGACGCTTTCGATCTCCCCCAGCTCGATGCGGAAGCCCCGGAGCTTCACCTGCGTGTCGACCCTCCCCAGGAAGTCCAGGCTGCCGTCCTGCAGGAGGCGTACGAGGTCACCGGTGCGATAGAGGCGCTCTCCCGGCCGCTCCGCGAAGGGATCGGGGATGAACCGGTCCTGGGTCAGGTCCGGCCTGCCCAGGTAGCCTCGCGCAAGGCCGGAGCCCCCCAGAAGAAGCTCCCCGGGGACTCCGAAGGGCACGGGATCGAGCCTCGCGTCCACGACGTAGGTGCGGATGCCGTCGATCGGCCGGCCGATGGAAGGCGGCCGCGTCTCCCCCGGCTCCGGTGTCGCCACGGCCGCCGCGGTCGCAACGACACTGCTCTCGGTCGGTCCGTAGTGATTGACGAGCGCGAACGGGAGAGGCTTCCGCGGGGATCTCTGCAGGCGGTCTCCGCCGGTGAGCAGGGCACGCAGGCGCAGACCCGGCGGGATCTCGGCGGTCTCGATGGCCTCCACGAGCTGCTCGGCGAGTGGCGTCGGCAGGAAGCAGAGGGTGACTCCCTCGTCGGCCATCCAGCCCAGCAGGCGGTCAGTCTGCAGCCGGACGTCCTCGCCCGGAACGTGCAGGCTCGCGCCGGCCGCCAGGTAGGGCCAGATCTCCCAGACGGAAGCGTCGAAGGCGGGCGAGGCCACCAGCGTGGCCCGGTCGTCCGGGGTCACGCCGTAGGTCCGCAGGTGCCAGCGCACCAAGTTGAGCAGCCCGCTGTGGGGGACCTGCACGCCCTTGGGCCGGCCGGTCGAGCCCGAGGTGTAGATCACGTAGGCAAGGTGGTCCGGGTCGGACAGCAGGAGCTCGGCGGACTCGGAGCCGGATGCCTCGTCGAGGCGAAGCACCCGCGTTTCCGTACCGGCCCAGGAAGGAGTCTCGCCACGGACGAGGAGCACGGGCATGCGGCTCTCCCGGGCGATGAAGGCCAGCCGATCCTCAGGATAGGAAGGATCGAGGGGCAGGTAGGCGCCTCCCGCCAGAAGGACCGCCAGTGCGCCGATGACCAGCTCAGGCGAGCGCT
>JANOCF010000215.1:0-2278 GCA_031412055.1 Holophagales bacterium
CCGTCCGGCCGCCGGAAAATCTTTCGAAGACCAGCTTGCCCTCGGGATCGACAAAGAGGTCGAAGCCGCTCAAGTCAGCCAGGTCGCGAAAGTGCTGCCAGAAGCTGCGCCGGCCGTCGATCACGTAGGCCGGGAAGAGGATGCCGTCCTCGGCCCGGGAGATCTCGACGGCCGCGCGGTCTGCGAGATCTCGAACCATCTCCCCAGCCGTTTTCGACTCGAACGTCTGGTCGAGGTAAGACCGCAGGAGCGGCGCCGCGCCGCCGTAGCCCGTCAGCCGCAGGGTCGTCAGGCTGGGCTCCGCGCTGTCGACCAGCCCGGTCATCACCAGCACGAGGCCGGCTTCGTCCCCCGCGTACCCCAGCTCGATCGTCACCTCGTCCTCGCGCACCGGCCGGAACGTGCCGACGTTGCCGAGGACGAAGGTGAAGCCGTCGGCCGGGGTGTCGAGGTCGAGGACGACCTTGAGCTCCACGATCGTGCTGGCGCGCGGCTCGTCGGTCGTATCGACGAGCTTGCTGCCGATCTTGAGCCTGTAGGCGGGGGTGAGCATGGCGGCTGTCCGGTCAGGGCTCCTATGCGGTCTTGAGCGTGTTGAGGTGGCCGGTGATGGCTTCGATGAGCTGGATGATCTCCGTCTTGATCGCGTCGAGCGACGGCAGGGAGCTCACCACGCTGATCACGCCCAGGATTTCGTCGATGGTGGCGGCCTCGTTGGGCAGCAGGTTCTTCGCCGTCTCAAGCAGGGTCTTGGCCGAGTTGGTGAACTGCGTCACCTGGGTCAGACCGCCGCCGACGGCGCCGGGGTTGAGGTTGTTGATCTCGGTCTTGAGCTTGCCCATGAGATCGACCAGCTTGTCGAGCAGCTCGGTGACCTGCGGCACGATCGCCTTCAGGGCCGTGATCGCCGGCTTGATGGTGTTGACGTTGGTGTCGAGGAACTGCTTGAACGTCGTCAGGACGTCCTTGAGCTCCTGGAACAGGTTGGCAGGTGTGGCCATGGGTTCTCCTTAGGGGTTGGCGCCCCGGTTCAGGTCTTGAAGACGGGTCAGCATGTCGGTGAGCGGCGTGACGAACTGTTCGAGACCCGTAACGAGCTCGAGCCCGAGGTCGAGCCCGTCCACGAGGCCGTCGATGAGGCCCGTGGCGTCGCCCAGGAGGTCGTCGTCGACGAAGGAGGTGTCCTCCGGCTCGACGGGCTCGATGTGCTCGCGCAGGGTGAGGATGTAGGTGAAGCGGTCGGGCTTGCCGGCCAGCTCGTCGAGCTTCAGGTCCGCGATCCGGACCTTGTCGATCCCGGCCTCGTTGACGATGTCGGCCGTGAACGGTACCGGTTGAGCGGCGCGGAACTTGTCTTCCAGGCTGGTGATGAAGGCGCGCGCTTCGGGTCCGCTCGCCACGCCCCAGAGCAGGAGCACGGTGGGACGCCGGCCCAGGTTCTGGAGCAGGCTGCCGGACATGCCCGGCGGCTTGTGCTCGGCCAGGGCGCGGAGATCGTGGGTACGGATCTCCTGCACTTGCGGCAGCTCCAGATCGTCGAGCATGGGTCGCATGGCCAGACCTCAGACAGGGATCCCGTGCCGCCGGGCCTCTTCGTCGAGGATGCGCTGAAGCTTCGAGGCCAGCGCGTCCAGGTCCTCCTCCCCCACCGCCGGACCGGCCGGCGGAGCGAGGACCGTCTTCACTTCGGGAGCGGGCCGCCGGGCCAGCCCGTCGCCGGCACCGTTCGCGCGCAGGAACGGCGGCAGGGAGGGCGGCGGCGGCAGGAGGGTGGTGTCCTGGTGCTCGACCACCTCTTCAGTGCGTTCAGTGCGGCTTCGACGGGTCTGCGCGGAGTCTCCGGGCTGATCCTGCGCCGGGACCGCGGATTGCGGCTCCTCCCTGGAGGGAGGTTGGGGGCTGCGCCGGGCAGGCGACCCCGGCGAGGCGTCCGAGCGCCTGCTCCGGGCCGGAGCGTCGAGCCCGGGCGTACGCCAGCGCTCCAGCAGGTCCGGCGGCGCGGTCTCCCCTTGCAGGGAGAGTCGCCACGGGGCGGGCAGCTCGACG
This sequence comes from Holophagales bacterium, assembly GCA_031412055.1. GTDB lineage: Bacteria > Acidobacteriota > Thermoanaerobaculia > Multivoradales > UBA5704 > DATMER01. Next base: position 2,047 of record JANOCF010000215.1, read on the forward strand.
GGAGCGGATCGGGAGCTTCGAATCGCAGGCTCCGTCTCCAGGGGGGCCGACGGTCCGGAGGAACCGGAAAGCTCTCCCAGGATGCGGCCGACCCGGCGGGAGAGAGCTTCGAGCCAGGTGCGGTGGGCGGTGCGGGGATGGAGATCGCCGGAGTCCTCACCCCCTGTCCCCCTCTCCCATCTCCCACCCCGGCCTTCGGCCGTCCCCCGCCGGGAGAGGGGGGACGTAGCTG
>JANOCF010000216.1:0-2312 GCA_031412055.1 Holophagales bacterium
CTTGCCTGGAAGTCCCATGAGACGACGACCTGCGTGGAGTGGGGCAAGGGGCGGGAGCTCCGCTGTGCCCTGGACAACTCGCGCATTCCGACGGCCACGATCAAGATCCGGAACAACGGCAACTCGACCGTGAGCTTCTCCTACGACGAGTGGCACAGCGGCTGCGGCAGCCCTGGCGGCAAGGTGGAGTCGGAGCGCTACCGCGACGTGGAGCCCAATGAGTCGATCGAGATCCACATGCTGTCCCCGGGGAGCGGGGTCAACTGCCGGGAGAGCTTCATCACACGGTGTGAGCGGGACTCCCGGGAGGTCTCCTGCCCGGAGGTGCTCCGGGCTGAAACGACGCTCTGGGTTGGGAATCAGCAGTAGGTCAGTTGTCCCGGGCTGCCTGCCGGGCGTAGAAGAGCCAGGCCGGCAGGACGTTGCGCGGCTCGAAGCCGCGGTCGACGCGCGGAAACACCCGCTGCAGGTGGGGATGGACCTTGCCCGAGAACTGGTAGACGAGCAGCACACCGTCCGACCGCAGGGCTGAGCGGGTGGCCCGGAGAATGCGGTCCCGCAGCTCCTCAGGCATGGTGCTGAACGGGATGCCGGACACCATGTAGTCGGCGGGACCGCAGCCCAGCCGGTCCAGGACGGTCCCCACCTCCGCCGCCGATCCATGCTCCACGTGCAGCCGGGGATCGTCGAAGTTGGTCTTCAAGAACTGCACGAACTCGTCGTTGGTCTCGAACACGACGAGCGTCGCGTCCGGATGCATCCGCTTCAGGATCTCCGCCGTGAAGGTCCCCACCCCGGGCCCGTACTCGACGATCACCCGGGCGCGCTGCCAGTCGACCTCGCGCAGAAGGTGCTCGATGAGATAGCGGGAGCTGGGGATCAGGGAGCCCAGCATGAGGGGGTGCTTGAAAAAGTTGCGTGCGAAAAGGATCAGGTGATCTCGGCGGGAGCTTGGGGACTTCGAGACCTGCATCGGCCCTCCTGGATGTGGCGCCTGGACCTCCGGGCTCGGCTTGGGCCGGAGTGACCAGACGCGTGTGCAATTTCGGGGCCGTGCCTGTCAAAGAGGACAGCAGCCGGCAGGAGCGCCTGCCCCTGCCGGCTTTGAATGTCTAGAAGCGCATCCTGATCTGGCGGTGCGGGAGATCCTCGTCTTCGTGCATTTCCTCGAGCTTGGCGCGCTGCTCCTCGGTGAGGAGGGCGGTGAAGCTCGCCTTGACCTCCTCGTGGATGGCGCGGAGCTGCTTGCCGGTCGCGTGGGCCGCGATCATCTTCTCGCCGATCTCCGTGGCGGTCGCGGTGCCCGCGTCCAGGAGGCTGTGGATCTCTTCCATCTGCTGGTGGTGCTGCTCCATCAGCGGCTCGCTGCGGGTCATGGCCTCCTCGTGGATCTTCTTCGCGGCCTCCTTCTGATCCTCGGTCAGGCCGAGCGCCGCGGCCATGTGGGCCATATGGGAGGCCATCTGGCCGTCGCCGTGCTCGAACCGGATGTGCGGGCCGCCCTCCATGTGCTTGAAGTGAGGCCCGCCGGCGAGGGCCGCGCCGGAGAGGGCCAGAGCGACGCCGGCGACCATCGAAGCGATCAGGATCTTTCTCATGTTGGATCTCCTTTTCCCGGAGCCCCCGGTAGAGGGGCTCTCTGTCATCGGGATCAGATTAGGGGAGTTCGGCGCCGCAGTCCTCAAGAGGACGCAAGAAATTTGTAAGCGATGTAAACCTTCAGCCCGCGAACCGATACCCGCGCCGGTGCACGGTGAGGATGAACTCGGGGCGCGAGGGGTTGCGCTCCAGCTTCTGCCGCAGGGAGCCGACATGGACGTCGACGGTGCGGGTCACCGGCATGGCGTCGTACCCCCAGACCTTGTCCAGCATCTCGTCGCGCGTGAGCAGCGCTCCGCGGTTCTCGATGAAGTAGGCGAGGAGCTTGAACTCCAGGGCCGAGAGCGGCAGCGGCTCGCCGTCGCGGAAGACCTCCGCCCGGCGGAAGTCGACGCGGATGTCGCCGAAGGCATACGTCCCGGCCGGCGTCACGGGAGCGCGGCCCCGCCGGAGCAGGGCCTCGACGCGGGCCAGGAGCTCGATCATCTCGAAAGGCTTGGTCAGGTAGTCGTCCGCCCCGAGCTTGAGACCGACGACCCGGTCCACCACCTGGCTGCGGGCCGTGAGCATCAGCACGGGGGTCTCGACGCCGCGCGAGCGCAGCTCCCGGCAGACCTCGAAGCCGTCCCGGCCGCCCGGCAGCATGACGTCGAGGAGGATGATGTCGAAGGGCTCTTCCCGGGCCTTGGCGAGAGCCTCGTCGCCGGTGCCGG
>JANOCF010000217.1:0-4720 GCA_031412055.1 Holophagales bacterium
GTCGTCCTGGACCTCCAGCTCCCCGAAGGCTTCACCCTCACCGGCCGCGTCCTCCTCGAACGGACGCCGCTTCCCGGAGCCCTGGTCAGCGTGAGAGGCGGCGACCCGAGCCGGCAGCCGACCGGCGCGGAGGCGCAGACCGCCCACGACGGCTCTTTCTCGATCTCCCACCTCCCTGCCGGCAGCTACACGCTCCTGGTCGCGCTCTCCACGGGCGTAGGGCACATCCAGGCCGTGGAGGTCTCCGGGGATCAGGACCTGACGATCGAAGTGCAGACCGGCACCCTGCAAGGCCGCCTGATCTCCGCCGAGGGGCTGCCGGTCGCCGGAGCCGTGATCTCGCTGACCGGCGAGAACCTGGGCCACCAGGCCGAGTTCCATGGTCCGAGGCTGCGCAGCGACGACCAGGGATACTTCGAGCTGCCCCGGCTCGCCACGGGCACCTACCGGGTGACGGCCCAGGCCGAGGGCTTCGCGCCGGCCGAGACCCGGGTCGTGCTGACTCCCGGCGGCACGGTGCGCGTGGAGCTCGTCCTGAGCAGGTAGACTCGCCCGGTTGAGCACCATCGACCAGCTCCTCGCCGAGGCCCGGCCACGCCTGGCAACGACTTCCTTCGGCGCGCCGGTCCGCGAGGCGGCCCTCATCCTGGGCCAGCTCCTGGATCTCTCCGAAGCCCAGATCCTTGCCCACGGGGAGCGGGAAGTCCCTCAAGATCAAGAGGATCGGTTCCGCTCCCTCTTGGAACGCCGGCTGACCGGCGAGCCCGTGGCCTATCTCTTCGGCGAGCGGGAGTTCTACGGCCGGCCCTTTCACGTCGATCCCCGGGTGCTCATCCCGCGGCCTGAGACCGAGCACCTGATCGAAGCCGCCCTCTCCATCGCTCTTCCCGAGCGGCCGTGGATCCTCGACGTCGGCACCGGCTCGGGCATCCTTCCCGTCACCCTCGCCCTGGAGATCCCCGGCGCCCGGGTCGTAGGGACGGATATCTCTCCCGGCGCGCTGGCTGTGGCGGCGGGAAACGCCCGCCGGCATGGAGTCAGAGACCGGGTCTTCCCGGTAGGGGCCGATCTCACGCAGGGGCTGGATCTCGCACGCTTCGACCTGGTGGTGAGCAACCCGCCCTACATCGATCTGGATGACGCCCTGGAGCTGTCCCCGGAGGTTTGCAACTTCGAGCCTCACGTGGCACTCTTTGCGCCCGTCCGCGGCGACTCCCTGTACGAGCGCCTGTTCGCGCTGGCGGGGACGGCGATCCGCTTGGGCGTTCACCTCGTCGTCGAGATCGGTTTCGGACAGATCGAGGCTATTCGAAGCCACGCCGAGGCATCCGGCTTGCACATCGCCGGGACCCGGCACGACTACGCAGGCATCCCCCGGGTCGTCGTTCTTCAGCGCCGGTGAATCCGGCAGGGGCTAGAACACATGGACAAGTTCCACATCGTCGGACCCACGCGGCTCCAAGGCCGTGTCCGGGCGAGCGGCGCCAAGAACGCCGCCCTTCCCGCCCTCGCGGCCAGCCTGCTCCTCGACGGCGAGCCGCTGATCCTGCACAACATGCCCCGCGTGCGGGACATCCGCACCATGATGCGGCTGCTCGAGCACCTGGGCCTGGGGTGCGAGGACACCGGCGAGGCCCTGGTGCTGCGCCGCGAGCGGCCGAGCCCGGACCACGACGCGCCCTACGATCTCGTAAAGACAATGCGCGCCAGCGTCCTCGTGCTCGGTCCGCTCCTCGCCCGCTTCGGCCATGCCCGGGTGTCGCTGCCCGGCGGCTGCGCCATCGGGGTCCGGCCGATCGATCAGCATCTCAAGGGCCTGGAAGCCCTGGGAGCCGAGGTCCGCCTGTCGCACGGCTACGTCGAGGCCACCGCCGACCGCCTGAAGGGCGCCCGCTTCCGCTTCGACATGCCGACCGTCACCGGCACGGAGAACCTCCTCCTCGCGGCGTCCCTCGCGCAGGGCACCACGGTGCTGGAGAACTGCGCCCGCGAGCCCGAGGTGGTGGACCTCGCCAACCTCCTCAACGCCATGGGAGCCCGCATCTCCGGCGCCGGCGAGGGGACCATCGTGATCGACGGCGTCGACGGTCTGGGCAGCGCCGAGCACACCATCATCGGCGACCGGATCGAGGGCGGCACTTACCTGATCGGCGCGGCGCTGACCCGCGGCGATGTCACGCTCGAAGGCGCCAACCCCGCCGATCTGGCGCCGCTTCTGGACAAACTGGCCGAGGCCGGTGCCAGGACTGAGATCACGGGCGGCGGAATCCGCGTGTCGGCCGAGGGCGACCTCCGCGCCGTCGACCTGGAGACCACGCCGCATCCCGGCTTCCCCACCGACCTCCAGGCCCAGTTCATGAGCCTGATGACCAGCGCGGAAGGGGTGTCGACAGTCCGCGAAACAATCTTCGAAAACCGCTTCCAGCACGCGCCCGAGCTGATGCGGATGGGTGCCGACATCCGCATGGACGGCGCCTCCGCCGCCAAGATCCACGGTCCCACGGGACTGACGGGCGCCGGGGTCATGGCAACGGACCTCCGGGCTTCGGCCTGCCTGGTCCTGGCCGGCCTCGCGGCCGAAGGGGAGACGGTGGTGGACCGCATCTACCATCTGGAACGGGGCTATGAGGGAATGGAACTGAAATTGCAAAGCCTGGGAGCGAGAGTGGCACGCTGGGTAGTTTGAATTGCCTCTCGGTCCGGCCTTGAATGATCGCTGCCTTCACCCTCCTCGCCGCCGCCGTCTTCACCGACCCGCGCCCGGTCCTCGTCGAGATGCAGCTCGCGGGGCAGCATGGGGAGGCTCTTGCGCGCGCCGAGCGGGAGATCTCGGAGCGTCCTGAAGAGTCGCGCCGGCTCGGGCTCGACTATCTCCGCGGCCACCTCCTCGACCTCCTGGAAGATCCCCGCGGCTCGGGCGAGGCGTTCGCCGCCGCCATCGGGTCCACCCCCGAGCTCGCGCCCTTCAGCCGCTACCGTCTCGCCCTGGAGCAGGAGCAGACCGGCCATCCCGAGGTCGCGGCCGGCCTTATCGCCAGCGTCGTCGACTCGCGCCACACCACGCTGCTGCCCGAGGCCGCCCAGATCCTCTCCCGTACCCTGTCCATGGGAGGCGACTGCCGGCTGCTCGGCGGTCTCCGCCCGGAGAGTCTCCCGGCCGCCCAGCGCCGGCTGCTGACCCTCTCTCAGGCCGACTGCACGCTGCGCAGCGGATCGCGCGAGCTGGCCCGGGGCATCCTCGTCGGACTGCTGGAAGAGAACCGCAACGACGACATCGCCCGCGCCGCCACCGAGCGCCTGACCACCATCGTCTCCGAGCGGGAGGCGGGCCGGATGCCGCTCCTCCTCGGTCTCGTCTACCACCAGCATCGCGAGTTCGACCGCGCCCTGGCCTTCCTCCGGCGGGCGCTCGATCCGGCGGAAGGTCTCACCGACAAGGAGATTACCGACGGGCGCTACGCCCAGGGCCGCTCCCACTTCTGGCTGGAGAGCTACGCGCCCGCCGCGGTGGTCTTCGGCGGCCTGGCTCATGTGACCAGGAAGCCGGAGGAGCGCGCCCGTTCTCTCTACCAGCAGGGGCGCTCCTACGAGCTTCTCGGGCAGTGGGACCTGGCCGCCGAGAGCTTCCGGCGAGCCTACCTGGCCGAGACCGCGGGCGAGTGGTCGGCCGCGTCGCTCTTCTCCGCCCTGCGGCTCCAGTGGCGGAGCGGCGCCGAGGCGGAAGCGGCAGCCCTCTACGACCTTCTGACCTCCAGGCGGGAGTGGCGGGAGCTGGGCCTGCGCGCCAGCCTCTTCCTCGCCTCGTCGGACATCGTCCGCGGCCGGCGCGATCGGCCTCGGGGCTGGCTCGACCGCGCCGTGGCCGAGACCCCGGACGAGCGCCTGGAGCTGGCCTACTGGCGCGGCCGGCTGGCCGAGCTGGAGCGCGATGCTCCGTCGGCAGTGTCCGCCTACCTGGAGGTCCTGCGCCTCGACCTCTACCATCCGCTGGCGCAGGGGGCGCGGCTGCGGCTCGGCGGCGAGCTCCTCGCCAGGGCGGCCACCGCCGAGGGCCGGCGGCTCGCCACCTTCAACCGTTTCGACGACCTCTACGGCTCCTGGCTGCTGCTCGGCAACGACAGCGAGGCCGGCAAGGTCTCCTGGCGCAAGGCGCGGGACCTCCTGCTCGCCGACAGCACCCGTTCGCCGCTGGTGCGCCTGAGCGAGGTGGCCATCCGCGACTGGCCGCTCTGGGACGCGCCGCTGCGCAAGCCGGAGGAGATGCTGCTGGCCCTGGGCGTCCTGCACGAGGGTGCGTCGGCGGTACGCCAGCACTTCCCGCTGAGCGAGCCCTCACTGGCCTTCACCGGCAGCCGGCTGCTCTCGCGGGGCGGCGAGCACAAGCGCTCCATCCTGATCGCGGAAATCCTGCAGAACCACGCCGGCACCCGGGTTCCCCTGATCTTCCAGCCCCGGGACTTCCACCAGCTCCTCTACCCGGCGGCCTACTGGGACATCCTCGCCGCCCAGAGCCGTCTGCGCGGCATTCCTCCCGAGCTGCTGGCCGCAATCGTCCGCGAGGAGAGCCGTTTCGACTACCGGGCGCTCTCGCCGGCCGCGGCCCGGGGGCTCGGCCAGTTCACCCTGCCCACGGCGAGACGGGTCGCCGACCAGATCGGCCTCCACCGCCTCGACCCCGAGGACCTCTACCGGCCCGAGATCGCCCTCGCCCTGGGAGCCG